>CANHUW010000005.1 GCA_947463975.1 Bacteroidota bacterium | reverse complement strand
GTGCTACCGCAGAAGATAGCTCTAATCCTATACGATATAAGCTGATCGTTTTTAGTACCTGCCTTATATTTGTTTTGTTATCCGATTTATTAAAAGTGGTTTTGGCGGGTTCTTTAAGACCAAGATTGACAGAGAAAAGTTTGATCTGGATAAACAGGGCCTCTGCAATCATTATTTTAACATTTAGTGCGGCATTATTTTATAGTGCAATTCGTTATTATTAAGTAATTTGCTTCTGTGAAAAAAACACTACTACTTCAAATTTTATTGCTTTTTTGTTTGAATACCCTTTTTGCACAATCAGATCGTGTATTGGTATTAAAAGACAGAAATATTGTTATTAAAAATTTCACGGTGGGCAACTATATCAAATTTGAATTTAGTAACAGACAGTGGATAACGGGTTACATCTCTAGAATTAAGGCTGATACAATTGATGTAAAACAATTTGGACTACAGCCCACGATGACCATGTGGGGTACCAAAGATTTTGATACCATTAAATTAGGCACCCTCATATTAGGGATAGATGAAATAAGGGCATTTGCAAAAGAATCCAATCAATATACAAGCGTTTTCAGCAATGGCGCATTCTTACAAACAGCGGGTGCTGGATATTTTATAGTGAATGTGGCAAACTCTTTAATCAAAAAAGATCCTGTTTTTGAATCAAGTAATTTACCAAAAATGGGTGCGGGAATGGGTGCGTGGATTTTAGGAAAAATACAAGCTAAGAAAAATCCCAACTATAGGCCCATTGGAAAAAGATTTAGCGTAGCCATTTTATAATATAGCCGTGTTTAAAATCATTCGAAAAATTTTTTTGTATTTATTCATAAGCTCTTTGGCTTATGTGGTGCTTATTAAGTTTGTAGACCCCCCAATTACTATTACACAAATTACCAATGCTTTTGGGCTTGGATTAAAAAGGGACTATGTAGCCTGGGAAGACATGTCCTATAATATTAAGCTTGCTGCAATTGCAAGTGAAGATCAGGTGTTTCCAGATCATATTGGTTTTGATTTTGATGCCTTGGAAAAAAGCTTGCGTCCTAAAAAGAAAAAAAAGAAATCTAGAATACCACTTGGAGGTGGCGCCAGTACTATAACACAGCAAACCGCTAAAAATGTTTTTTTATGGCAAGGTGGTAGATATGATAAATACATAAGAAAGATCCCTGAATTTTATTTTACTTTTTTAATTGAAATGATCTGGGGTAAAAAAAGAATCCTTGAAGTCTATTTAAATGTAATTGAAACGGGTCCCGGTTGTTTTGGTGTAGAGGCTGCTGCTCAACATTTTTTTCATAAATCTGCTAAGAAATTAACAAGAGCCGAAGCTGCCATGATTGTTGCAGGCTTTCCTAATCCTAAAAAATTTACTCCCGTACCTATGAGTAGAAGGGTTGCCTGGAGATATCCTCAAATTTTAAGAGAGATGAATCATTTAGAAGACGATGAAGATATTCGCGCACTTTTAAAAAAATAAGTTTTCTACTGAGCCTTCACACAATGAATTATTTTGTACCATATTGTTCAATGAATTTCATGGCATTCTTTGTTCTTGTTTCGCCTGTTCCAGAAACAATTGCCCAGGGAGTATCTTGATTTATTAATAATTCTTTATAAAGCGCGAACAACTCTTTTCTTGGTTGTTCATCGGGATACTCTCGCATTTCGTCTGCTGTCCAAGGAAGGTCTATATCGCAAAGTAAATAGAGGTCGTATTTTCTTTTACTGATCTCTTCTAAAATAAAAGGGTGACAATTGTTGTATACATATTCACACCACACTTTCATTACATACATGTCTGTATCAATAATTAGCTTTGTTTTATTTTCTTTAATAGCTTTTTGAGTAGCCCTGTCTTCATTGGCTATTTGTCCCTTTGCAATGGTCAGTAAGTTTTCAAAATTATACGATTTACCGTTTTTTGATAAATATTCTCTCGCATACTCTTCGCACCATATAGTGTTATAGTGCTTTGAGAGTCTCTCGCAAAGCGTTGACTTTCCAGTTGACTCTGGTCCCAATATGACTATTTTTTGTAGCTGACTCATTAATTAATATTTACCCCTTTTGCTTTTTTTTGCCAACTAATATATCCTGCAGTGGCTAAAATTAATAATACAATAAATTGTACGCTCGTAAATGCATAGCCTTTTATAAAGTATAGTGGTATGGATGCAATATTGGTGAATATCCACCATATCCAACTTTCCACTTTCTTTTTTGCCATTAACCACATTCCGGTATAAGCAGTAGCACTAGCAAAAGCATCTGCCCATGGTATGGCTTCTGGTGCAAAGGCAGTTTTTGCATAAATCAATAATAAATAGATGATTGTATAAATAAGTGCAAAAAACAACAACTGCTGCAGCCACTCTTTTTTATTGCTATGCGTTATTTGTAAAACATATGTTTTTTGGTCTGCTGTTTTTCTAGTCCACAAATACCACCCATATAAACTCATGATAGTATAATATACATTCACGCTGGCCTCTCCTAATAAATGTCCCTTGTAGCTTAGATAAATATATAGTGTAGTATTAATTAGGCCTGTTGGATACACTAAAATGTTTTCTTTTCTACTATACCATACTGACACGATTCCCATGATCACCGCAATAGCTTCAAGTGGTGTAGTGTGTATTAAGCCATCGTATATAGATTGAAATAATTCGCTCATGGGTTGTTTTGAAAGATAAAGATACTTATTTGGCTGCTTTCATTTTTTCCAACTGTGCTTCAAGTCTGAACATTTCGTCTCTTAATTTAGCCGCCTCCATAAAATCTTGAGCTTTTGCAAATTTTTCCATTTGCTTTTTGGTTTGCATGATGGCTTTCTCTGTTTGTGGAATAGTTGCGTAATCGGTTTGGTCCTCGGCTGCCATATTCAAACCATCGGTGGTTCGAATATTCATATTATTTAAATCAAATCCTTTAATATCCAATACAGCTGTTTGCGCCATCACCTGTTCGATACTCTTCACCACGGTGGTTGGTGTAATATGATGTTCGGTATTGTATTTAATTTGTTTTGCTCTGCGTCTTTCTGTTTCATCTATAGTTCTTTGCATGCTCTTGGTCATCTGGTCTGCATAAAAGATGACTCGCCCCTCGGAGTTTCTAGCGGCACGACCCGAGGTTTGTGTTAATGACTTTTCGTTTCTTAAAAAACCCTCTTTATCTGCATCTAAAACAGCCACCAGGGTTACTTCTGGAAGGTCTAAACCCTCTCTCAAGAGATTTACTCCTACCAACACGTCGATTTCTCCCAACCTAAGTTCTCTTAATATTTCAACCCGCTCTAGTGCATCAATATCACTATGAATGTATTTAGATTTGATTTGTATGTTCTTCAGGTATCGGTCCATCTCCTCCGCCATTTTCTTTGTTAAGGTAGTTACTAGGGTTCTTCCGCCTTTTTCCACCTGCAGGGTGATCTCGTCCAACAAGTCATCAATTTGATTTTTAGTAGGTCTTACTTCAATCGGCGGGTCTAATAAGCCAGTAGGCCTTACCACTTGTTCTACAATTAAGCCGTCTGTTTTTTCTAATTCATATTCTCCTGGTGTGGCACTAACAAAAACCGTTTGTCCAATAATGTTTTCAAATTCATTAAAATTCAATGGTCGGTTGTCCATCGCGCTGGGTAATCTAAATCCAAATTCAACTAAATTCATTTTTCTACTTCTATCGCCTCCATACATTCCGGTAATTTGAGGAATGGTTACATGGCTTTCATCAATTACACAAATAAAATCTTTTGGGAAATAATCCAATAAACAGAAGGGTCTTGTGCCTGGTTTTCTTCTATCAAAAAACCTTGAATAGTTTTCAATCCCCGTACAATAACCCAGCTCTCTGATCATTTCAATATCATATTCAACGCGCTCTTTGATTCTTTGCGCTTCAATATGTCTTCCAATTTTTTTAAAATACTCCACTTGTGCGCGCATTTCATCTTGTATTTCATATATAATTTCTTGCAACATTTCTTTGGGAGCTAAATATAAATTAGCGGGAAAAATAGCTGCATTCTCCATTTGCTCTATTCTTTTACCAGATTCAATTTCTATACTTTCTATGGTTTCAATTTCGTCACCAAAAAAAGTGATTCGATATCCGTAATCTACATAAGGAAGGTTGATGTCTACGGTATCTCCTTTTACTCTAAATGATGCGCGATCAAATTCTGTTTCTGTTCTATGGTATAAACTATTCACCAAAGCGTGTAAGAAAGCTTGTCTTGAAATGATCATGCCCGCTTGAATTCGAATAATTCCATTTTCATATTCGGTAGGATTTCCCATACCATATATACAACTCACACTAGCAACAATAATAATATCTCTTCTTCCGCTTAATAATTGTGCGGTTGCTTGTAGTCTTAATTTATCTAATTCTTCATTAATGCTTAAATCTTTTTCTATATAAACCCCTGAAGTAGGCAAATACGCTTCTGGTTGATAATAATCGTAATAAGAAACGAAATAGCCCACAGCGTTTTCTGGAAAGAATTGTTTAAACTCTCCATATAATTGTGCAACCAGGGTTTTATTATGTGTAAGCACCAGGGTTGGTCTTTGCACATTTTGAATAAGGTTTGCTATGGTAAAAGTTTTACCTGAACCCGTTACCCCTAATAATGTTTGATACCTATCTCCGCCTTGTACTGCTTCTGTTAATTGTGCAATAGCTGTTGGTTGATCTCCTGCGGGCGTATAATTAGAGTGTATTTTAAAAGGCATTACACTTTTCTATTTAAGTAATGCGTATAGTTGGGTAATTCATAAGAATATTCTTCTTGCATAAATCTAGAAGTCATTAAGAAGTCGGCGGTAGATCTATCACAAGCCATTGGTAGATTCCAGGCAACAGCAAGCCTTAAAAGAGCTTTAACGTCACTATCGTGGGGTTGAGCTTCCATTGGGTCAAAAAAGAAAAACACAACATCAATATCCCCCGTGGCAATCATTGCACCAATTTGCTGATCACCCCCTAGTGGTCCACTTAATAGTTTAACTACAGGCTGGTCTAGCGCATCCTCAATTAATTTTCCTGTGGTGCCTGTTGCAACCAATGAATGTTTTGATAATTCTTTTTTATTATGAACGGCCCATTCAATTAAATCTTTCTTTTTATTATCATGTGCTATTAGTGCAATTTTTTTTCTTTTTTCTAAAACCCTTATATTTTTATTCATGTAGATTATTTATGATATAGTGTTTTTACTTAACAAAGGTATGGCGATTAATACAATTAATATAGTTAGTATACTTATATTAAATTGTATTAAGACAATAAATAGTAGTAATAAAAAAATAGGATAACTAAAAAACAAAAGTGCAAATAGGACCGAGTCATAAAACACCGTTCCTTTGGTTTTTTTATCCGCTAAACGATGAATGCTTGTATAATAAGGTTTATGAAAATAATACCAAACGTTTTTATGAATGATTGTTTTTTGTGAAGGAATAAGAATATTTTCATTTAAAACCTTACAAACCGCGTTATTAAAACTAACACGATCCTGTGCGTTCTCAATTTTTTGATCAAATAAAAATTGTGTTATGATAAGGTTTACTTTTTTTCCAATACCCCTAAAATTATTGTATCCAATTCCTGCAATATGTATAACAGGAAATATATTTTTTTGATGTAATCCTTCTAAAATTCTTGCGGTTCCTTTTTTAAAGGGTTGTAATGTATGATCGTTTACACAAATCCCTTCTATAAATATTAATACAGCTTCTCCTTTTGCAATTAATTCGACAGACTTTCTAATTGCATAATCATTCAAGTGTAGAAATTCTTTTCCCTCTCTTAGTCTATAAACAGGAATCATATTTAAGGAGGTCAATAAATATCTATATATTTTTTTCTCAAATACATCTCCTCTTGCTAAAAAGAATACTCTTCTATTATAATAAGCACCTATAATAATGGCGTCTAAAAAAGAATTAGGGTGATTGGCAATAATAAACAAGGGTCCTTTTGTGTCCAGAAGGTGTTTGTTTTTTACATGCACTTCTTTACAAAAGATAGACAATGCTAAACGAATAAAGAATTTTAATAGATAGATCACCCCTTTTTTGTATAAATATAAAAAAACCGCACCAATAATGATGCGGTTTGTACTTACTAACTAACTAAAAAAACCAAACAAACTCTTTATGACTTAGCTTCTTCTACTGCTGTAGCAATTTTCGCTCTAATTTTCGCCTCAATTTCATTAGCCATTTCTGGGTTATCGTGTAATAATTGTTTTACAGTTTCTCTTCCCTGACCTAATTTATTTGAATCATAACTAAACCAAGATCCACTCTTTTGAATAATATCTAATTCTACACCCATGTCTATAATCTCTCCTATTTTACTAATACCTTCACCAAAAATAATTTCAAATTCAGCAGCTCTAAATGGAGGGGCCACTTTATTTTTTACCACTTTTACCTTCACTCTATTACCTATTGCTTCATCTCCATCTTTTATTTGTGTCATTCTTCTAATATCTAATCTCACAGATGCATAGAATTTTAATGCATTACCACCGGTGGTAGTTTCTGGGTTACCAAACATTACTCCAATCTTTTCTCTTAACTGATTAATAAAAATACAAATGGTACCAGTTTTATTAATTGTTGCAGTTAATTTTCTTAATGCTTGTGACATTAATCTTGCATGTAAACCCATTTTAGAATCACCCATTTCTCCTTCTAATTCACTCTTTGGAACTAATGCTGCTACTGAGTCAATTACTAATACATCAACAGCACCTGAAAGGATTAATCTATCTGCAATTTCTAATGCTTGCTCTCCATAATCAGGTTGAGAGATTAATAAACTATCAACATCCACTCCTAATTTCTTAGCATATGCACTATCAAAAGCATGCTCAGCATCTATTATTGCACATATTCCTCCTTTCTTTTGTGCTTCTGCAATTGCATGTATTGCAACGGTTGTTTTACCAGAAGATTCTGGACCATAAATTTCTACAATTCTACCTTTTGGTAATCCACCAATGCCTAACGCAGTATCTAAACCAATTGATCCAGTTGAAATAACTTCTTGTGGTTCTTGGCTTCTTTCATTCATCATCATTACACTTCCTTTACCATAATCTTTATCGATTTTATCCATGGTTAATTTTAGTGCCTTTAATTTTTCTGCGTTACTCATAGCTTGTCGTTTTATTTGTTTCTTGTATAATTTATGTGAAGGTATGGATAAATTGTTAATAAACTAAAATATTTAGTATTTTTTTACTAATTTGATTAGTTAAATTCATTTAAATTGGGTAAATTTTAAATAAAATATTGATAATCAATTATTTAATTTTTAGTATTTATTTTAGTATTTTGATGAATTTCTTTTAATAATCTAAATGTATACCTTCATTTTAATCCATTCTAGCGTATTTCTACCCATATTTTGAATCATTTAAAAGTAGTTGAATTAATTAGAGAAACCAATTCTGTATTCAATTATTGCATGTGGATTTCTATGGTAGTATTTATAAATAATACATTTATATAAATAAACTAATACTATTATCGGTGTGAATATCTTAATATCTTATTTATTAACACATTGATACAACGCACCAGTTTTTCATTTATAGATACTTTATATTCCCGTATCCATTGGTTCTAATTACTTTGATTATACTAAATAATCGCGCTAATATGTTTAGTTTAATTTTAATCAACAGTTTATTCACTGTTAATTAACGGTAATAATTTGGTTGATTTTTAATCATTTTAGACAAAAACAACTATTATACCACTATTTATTCTTTTTTAATCCACAGGTTTTTACATGAAATACAGGGTTATTAACGAATTTTTAATTTATCCACTCCTTAATTGTGTATTTTAAATTAATGATAACATTATTAATAACTAAATAGAATACATTAAATTTGCCTTCCTATAATATTAGTATATGTCAATTATTCAGAACATTAGAGAAAAAGGTACTTGGATTATTTTTGGAATCATTGCAATTGCTTTGATTGCTTTTATTTTACAAGACGGAGTAGGTAGAAACAATAGTAATAGTAGTATTAATACTATTGCAACTGTTAATGGAGAACCTATCGATAAATTAAGCTTTGATGAAAAGGTGGATCTTCAAGTACAAAATTACGCTGCTCAAGGTGTTAAAAGAGAACAAGTTATCGGTTATCAATATAATCAAGAGATAGACCTTTTATTATACAAGCAAGAAATTAATAAAATTGGTTTATCAGTTGGTACTAAAGAAATATCCGATGTTTTATTTGGTACTGAATCTCCTTTTAAAAACGAATTTACAGATCAAACTACTGGTGAATTTAAAGTAAATGATGCTAAAAATGCTATTGCTCAATTAAAAAAGAGCAAGAATGTTGAACAAATTAAACAATTAGAAAAGTTTTATATCGAACCTTCAATCGAAAACAGAGTAAGATCTAAATACCAATCTTTATTAATTAAAGGCGTTCAATTACCAAAATGGTTGGCAGATAAATCTATTGCTGAAATAAATAATATTGCTAGCATTTCTTATGTGGGTGTTTCTTATAATAATATTTCAGATAGTGCTGCTAAAGTTTCTAATGAAGATATTGCCAATTATATTAAGAAAAACGCAGCTGCATATCAAAACGAAGAAACATCAAGAAGTATAAGTTATGTTGGATTTAACGCTTCCCCATCAACTCAAGATTCTTTAGCTATTTTAAATCAATTAATTTCTTTAAGAGACGAGTTTAAAGCTACCAATAATGAAGCCTCTTTTTTAAACAAGGCCGGAACAGATTTACCTTTCTATAATTCATATGTAAGTAAAAAGGCTTTACAAATTCCCAACAAAGATTCTATTTTAAATATAGGTGTTGGAAATACATTTGGACCATATATAGACGGCAAAAATTTCACCATCGCAAAAGTAATTGGGACCAAGTCTTGGCCTGACAGTGCAAGCGTAAGACATATTTTAATAGCAACTGTTAATCCTCAATCTGGTCAACAAATTAGAGATGATAGTACAGCAAAAAAACTAATTGATAGTATACAATCAGCAATTAAAGGCGGTGCAAATTTTGAATCCTTGGTTGCAAAATATTCTGATGATGGTGGTTCAAAAGCAAATGGTGGTAAATATGAAATGTTTCCTCAGGCGCAAATGACACCCGCTTTTAATGATTATAGTTTTGATAATCCTGTTGGATCAAAAGATGTGGTTAAAACAGATTTTGGCTATCATTATATAGAGATCTTAAAACAAACCCCTAGAGGTCCTGCTTATAAAATTGCTTATTTATCAAAGGCGGTTTTACCTAGCACAGAAACACTAAACGCTGCATCTACCGCTGCGGCACAATTTGCTACAGCTTCAAAAGATCCTAAATCTTTTACAGCGAATGCGGTAAAAGAAAAGAAAGAAGTATTTCCTGCTGCTAATATCAAGGCTAATGATTTTGAAATCCCTGGAATTGGCGAATCTAGAGCTTTAGTTCGTTGGGTGTATGATAATGATTTGAATGATGTATCTGAGCCATTTGAAGTGGGTGATAATTATATCGTGGCGCTAATTAACGCAGAAGAGAAAAAAGGATTAATGAGTATTGAAGCCGCTAAACCAGTTGTTGAAAATTTAATTAAAGACCAAAAGAAGGCTGAAATTATCAAGAAAACATTTAAGGGAAATAGTTTAGAATCTTATGCAGCTTCGGCGAATGTAACCATTGCAAGAGCTGATAGTGTTAATTTTAATTATTCAATGATTCCTGGTTTAGGAAATGAACCCAAAGTGGTTGGCGCAGCTTTTAATAAATCTCTAGTGAATAAATTAAGTGAACCATTTGCCGGCAACTCTGGTGTTTTCGTGGTGTCGGTTAACAATATTGGTGCCATTCAATCTCAACAAGATCCTAATTTAATTAAAGATGAATTATTAAATAGAACCAGATCGAGTTTCTTTAGATCTGCTGCTGGTTTAAGAAAGGCTGCTAAAATAGAAGACAATCGTTATAAAATATACTAGAAATTTCTTTTATAGTAAAGACCCTCTTTTTGAGGGTCTTTTTTTGTGCTTTATTCTACCTAATTTTGTAACATGTCAACACCCATTATGAATAAGGTAGCCGAAAGTGGTTTGGTTAGTTTAGACCTTACTAGTTTTATAGATCCAACACCGATTGTTTTATTTGACATAAAACAATATTTATTCATGGACCTCATTTTAAAAGAAAAAGATTTTAGGGCTGCATTAATTGCCGCGGATTTATCTATTTTTCAAGACAAGGTAGTAGGTATATATTGTAGTGTTGATGTGATCATTCCAATGTGGGCAAATATGCTAATTGCTTCTGCTATACAACCTTTCGCAAAAGCAATTTATTTTGGGGATGAAAATAAAGTTAGAGAACAATTATTATTAGAAGCCATTTCAAAAATAGATACACAAGATTACTCCGATCAAAGAGTTGTTGTGAAAGGCTGTGGAGATTTGCCGATAGGAGAATCAGCATATATTGCCATTACAAATAAATTAAGACCCGTAGTAAAAAGCATTATGTATGGAGAGCCTTGTAGCACTGTGCCTGTTTATAAAAAGAAATAATTAGTCCCTGAAATAATTATTGTTTTCTATTTCCTCTTTTACTTTATCTGGAACCAAATACCTAATGGTGATTCCGTTTTTTCTATTATTGCGAATTAATGTTGCAGACAATTCTAACATAGGTGCTTCTAAATAGGTGATATCCGCACCATAGGTGTCCTTAATTTCAAAGCCGGGTCTTCTATATACTACGAAACGATAATTTTTTTTAAGTGCATCAAAGTTTTTCCATTTAGGAAGATTCTGAAAACTATCTCCCCCCATGATTACAAAAAATTCGTGTTGTGGATATTGTTCTTGGATATAGGTTAGGGTGTCAATCGTATAAGAAGGCTTGGGTAGCTTAAATTCAATATCAGTTACTTTTAACTGAGGATCATCTTCAATGGCAATTTGAGCCAAGTGTAATCGATCGTATTCGTTTAATAAACTTGATTGTGGCTTTAATGGGTTTTGAGGAGAAACAACCAACCACACCTGTTTTAGTTCTGTATGATTAGCAATATAACTTGCCACCATCAAGTGTCCATTGTGAATAGGATTAAACGAACCAAAAAACAAACCTATTTTCATTGTAAGTAATTGATAATCAATAATTTAGTTTTTTGTTATCCAAATGCCTTCCGCTTCGTCTTTTCTCAAACTTAACTGATATCCAGCAACGGTTATGCTTATTGGATCTCCTAGAGGTGCTATTTGTTCTACTATAATTACCTCCCCTGGTATACAACCCATTTCCATTAATTTCAAAAAGATATCATCGTTTTCAAAAGAATGAATTACGCCCGCATCCCCAATATTTAACTCACTTAACTTCTTCATAGATTAATACAAATATAAACCCCTTTGAAAGATATTGGCTTACGAAATTAGAACAATATTTTAAACCAAAATTCGTATAAGTATTTGAATAACATCTTACTATGATAGGGTCTATTTCTTTTAATAAGGCAGATGCTACAGCAACTCTTGGAAATAGGGTTGCATTAAAGTCTTTTATAGAGAAAAGGGTGAAGAAAGAGGGATATTCAATCGAAACCTTGACCTATGTATTTTGTTCAGATAAATACTTATTGAAAATGAATAAGGATTTTTTATCTCACAATTACTATACCGACATCATTAGCTTTGATCTATCTGAAAACCCCGGTAACTTGATTGGAGAAGTATATATTAGTGTAGATAGGGTAAAAGACAATGCTAAAACCCTCGGAACTAGTTTAAAAGAAGAGTTACATAGGGTAATCTTCCACGGAGCCCTACATTTTTGCGGTTACAAGGACAAAAAGCCTTCAGATGCCAAAAAAATGCGACAAATGGAGGACCTTTGGCTCACTGCCTACATGAAATTGTAAAAGTGTTCCACGTGGAACACTTCTCATTCAATTGGTCTGGTTTAGTAATTGGATAAATAGAAAAGAATACTAATCCGAATCGAATATTGAACGAAGTGAGCTAAGAGATGAGGATTAGGTATTTTTTCTATTCTTTTTTGAAATAGGAATTTAAATAGAACGTTCCACGAGAAGTCCACAAGGTGGACTGATGAAAATAGAAAATCTTTACAAATGTGTTCCACGTGGAACACATTTGTAATAAATTGGACCTTATCTTTGCAACCTTATGTTTCCTAAATACAATATAATCGTGGTAGGCGCTGGTCATGCAGGCTGTGAAGCGGCAGCAGCTGCTGCAAATATGGGCAGCAAGGTGTTGTTGGTAACAATGAACATGCAAACTATTGCCCAGATGAGTTGTAATCCTGCCATGGGTGGTATTGCCAAGGGACAGATTGTAAGAGAGATTGATGCCATGGGAGGATATAGTGGAATTGTATCAGATCTAAGTACTATTCAGTTTAGAATGCTTAATAAGAGCAAGGGACCTGCAATGTGGAGCCCAAGAACTCAAAACGACCGACACTTGTTTGCCTCTAAGTGGAGGGAAATGCTAGAACAAACCCCTAATGTTGATTTTTACCAGGATTCGGTGAATGAATTAATCATCAAGAATGGTAAAGCCTGTGGGGTAAAGACCAGTTTGGGTCATTTAATAGAGTCAGATGCTGTAGTGATTACCAGTGGAACTTTCCTAAATGGTATTATGCATATTGGTGAAAAGCAAATTGGTGGTGGAAGGGTTGCAGAAAAAGCTGCTACAGGAATCACGGAGCAATTGGTTTCTTTTGGTATGGAATCAGATAGGTTAAAAACAGGAACACCACCAAGGGTTGATGGAAGAAGTTTGGATTACTCTAAGATGGAAGAGCAGAAGGGAGATGAGGAAGTGGTGGGATTTTCCTATTTAGATGTCCCTAGGGTTAAAACAGAAGACCAAAGATCTTGCTTTATTACCTATACAGATAATATTGTACACGATATTTTAAAGACGGGTTTTGATAGAAGTCCGATGTATGCTGGAAGAATTGAGGGTGTTGGACCTAGATATTGTCCTAGTATTGAGGATAAAATCAACAGATTTGCGGATAGAGAAAGACATCAGTTATTTGTGGAGCCAGAGGGATGGAATACCGTAGAAATTTATGTAAACGGATTTAGTACCAGTTTACCAGAAGAAGTACAATACGAAGCACTTCGTAGAGTTCCTGGTTTTGAGCATGCTAGAATGTTTAGACCAGGCTATGCCATCGAATATGATTTCTTTCAACCCACTCAATTAAAATATACTTTAGAAACCAAGGCCATTGAAAATTTATTTTTCGCAGGACAAATTAATGGTACTACTGGATATGAAGAAGCTGCTTGTCAAGGTTTAATGGCGGGCATGAATGCACACTTAAAAATCAATCACAAAGAAGCATTCATCTTACAAAGAAGTGATGCATATATTGGTGTATTGATTGATGATTTAATTGGTAAAGGAACGAACGAACCATACAGAATGTTTACTTCAAGGGCAGAGTTTAGAACCTTGCTTAGACAAGATAATGCTGATTTAAGATTAACCGAACTAAGCCACAAGCTAGGACTAGCAAGCGATACAAGAATGCGCCGTGTTGAAGAGAAACAAAATAATGTTACCGAAATTCGTCAAATATTAAACGCACATTCTATCGAACCAGAGGAGATCAACGCGTTTTTAACAGAGATAGAATCTGCGCCATTGGTAGAAAAACAAAAAGCCGCAAAATTGGTTTTGCGTCCCAATATTAGCTTGCAACAAATTTTGGAAAACAGTGCTGCACTGCAAACCAAATTAGCCAACCAAGAAGTAGAGTTTATTGAGCAAGCAGAAATTCAAGTAAAGTATGAAAGGTATATAGAGAAAGAAAAAGAGATTGTAGATCGTATGGCCAACCTCGAAAACCAATTGATACCGGACAGTTTTGATTACGATAAAGTCTCAGCACTTTCTATAGAAGCTTTACAAAAGTTCAAAAAAATTAAACCATTAACCCTTGGTCAGGCCAGCCGTATTAGTGGCGTGAACCCAAGCGATATTCAGATTTTGATGGTGTATATGGGCAGATAACCATTTATCAAAAAAGCAAATAATCACTATTTTATAAACGCATAATTCATTAGCTTTAGAACCATTCTTTAAGTAATATTCTAAACAAAAATTATCGCGTATGAAGAGGATTTTTTTATCCCTTCTTTTACTCCTAACAGGTGCTGCTGCTTTTGCGCAGGAGACATTTCCTGTGAATGGTGTGAGAGATCTAAGATCGGGTAGTTATGCATTCACTAATGCAACGATTATCCAAAATGCTAGTACAAAAATAGAAAAAGCAACACTTGTGATTAAACAAGGAAAAATTGTTGCAGTAGGTGTCGCAGTAGAAATACCTAAAGACGCGGTTGTGGTAGATTGCAATGGCAGATATATTTATCCAAGTTTTGTGGATCCATTAACCGATTACGGTGCGGGTACTCCAAAGAGAACCAGTGCTGGATTTAATTTTGGTGCTCCGGGACAATTCTTGTCAAATAAACCAGGTGCATATAACTGGAACCAAGCGGTTAAACCAGAAATTAATACAGTAGAAGTATTTACATTAGATGAGGCAGTAGCAGCATCTTATAGAAACAATGGATTCGGAACTGTTTTAACACATGTTAAAGATGGTATTGTTCGCGGAACGGGCGCTGTGGTAACATTGGCGGGCACTAACGAAAACAATACTATTTTAAAATCAAAAGCAGCTCAGGTTTTTTCTTTTGATAAAGGAACTTCTACCCAATCTTATCCAAGTAGTTTAATGGGAAGCATTGCGCTTATTCGTCAAACCTACTTAGATGCAAAATGGTATGCAACAAAACCCGCAACGGAAGGCGTGAACTTATCGCTAGAAGCGTTTAATGCGAACGCAGGCTTGCCACAAATTTTTGTTGCAGATGATAAGTGGTCTGTATTAAGAGCAGATAGAATCGCTAAAGAATTTGGAACACAATATATTTTAAGAGGTGCGGACAATGGATATCAAAGAATTGATGAATTAGCAAAAACCAAGGCAACATTTATTATTGGTGTTGATTTTCCAGCAGCACTAGATGTGGAAGATCCTAATGATGCGCGTTTTGTTTCTTTGGCGGATATGAAACACTGGGAGTTGGCTCCAACCAACCCTGCAGCTTTTGAAAAAGCGGGTATTCCGTTTTCTATTACTACCGCCGAAATGAAAGATAGCAAGCAATTTTTAGCGAATCTTAGAAAAGCGGTACAATATGGTCTTTCTGAAACAAAAGCTTTAGAAGCGATTACTAAAACACCTGCTACCATCTTAGGCGTGTATGATCAAGTGGGTTCTTTGGATGCAGGCAAGTGGGCGAATTTTATTATTACGACAGAACCCGTTTTCAGCAGCAATTCAAAAATTATTGAAAACTGGATTCAAGGAAATAAATACGAGATCAATCCGAATGAGTGGAATAACTATGCGGGTAAGTATAGCTTGGTATTAAATAATGCTGGTGCTTCAACTACTTATAGTGTAGAAGTGAAAAAAGATTTATCTGCTTCTATTATTGGTACAGATACATTGATGGCAAAAATTTCGATCGCTGACGCGATTGTAAAAATGAGCTTCCCAGAGAAAAAAGGCCGCATGGCAGAAACTATTCGTTTGGGTGGTGCTGTGGTTGGAAACAGTTGGTCTGGTTTAGGATTGGACGCAAAAGGCAATAAGGTAAGTTGGACTGCAAATTTTGTAGGTCCATTGGTTACAGAAACAAAAAAACCATCAGACTCTATTAATAACAATGTTAAGTTGATTTCAAAAGTTACCTATCCATTTGCTGGATTAGGTAATGAAACCATTCCTCAACAAGAAACCATACTTATTAAAAATGCAACTGTTTGGACCAATGAAAAAGACGGAAAGATGGCCAATACAGATGTATTATTAAAAGCTGGCAAGATAGCAAAAATTGGAAAGGACATTACAGAAGCGGGAGCAAGAGTCATTGATGGAACGGGTAAACATTTAACGCCAGGCATTATTGACGAGCATTCGCATATTGCTGCAATGTCTATTAACGAAGGTGCACAATCAGTAACTTCTGAAGTACGCGTTGGTGACAATATGAATCCAGAAGATATTAATATCTATCGTCAATTAAGTGGCGGTGTTACCACTTCTCATATTTTACACGGAAGCGCTAACACTATTGGTGGCCAAACGCAATTAATCAAATTACGTTGGGGCGCAAGTGATGATGGTATAAAGTTTGCTGGAGCAGATCCGTTTATCAAGTTTGCATTAGGTGAAAACGTAAAAAGAACCACAGCCGTTTTGGGCAACAATCGTTTCCCAGATACGAGAATGGGCGTAGAAGAAATGTTAACAGACGCATTTGATAGAGCTGCCGATTATCAAAAAGCATTGAAAGCAAATCCGAATACAAGAAGAGATTTAGAATTAGAAGCGATTAGCAATATCATGAATAATAAATTATTCATTACTTGCCACTCTTATGTACAAACAGAAATTACTTACGCAATGCGTGTAATTGAAAAATTTAAAAATAAGGGGTATGATTTTAAAGTAAACACCTTCACACATATTTTAGAAGGATATAAGGTAGCAGATAAAATGAAGGCACACGGAGCCAGTGCTGCAACATTCTCTGATTGGTTTAACTATAAAACAGAGGTACAAGATGCAACTGGATACAATGCTGCCATCATGCAAAGAGTAGGCGTTAATACAATTATTAATTCTGATGATGCTGAAATGGCAAGACGCTTAAATCAAGAAGCAGGGAAGATTGTAAAATATGGTGGTGTGTCAGAAGATGAAGCGTTCAAGATGGTTACATTGAATCCCGCTAAAGCGTTACACATAGACAATAAAGTGGGAAGCATTAAAGTGGGTAAAGATGCCGACGTGGTATTATGGACAGACAATCCATTAAGTATCTATGCCAAATCCTTATATACCATAGTAGATGGTACAGTGTTTTTTGATAGAACAAAAGATGCAGAAAAGTCTAAAGCTGTAGCAACAGAAAGAGCTAAGCTGATTCAAAAAATGTTGGGCGAAAAAAGAGCTGGTGCGCCAATGAGACCTGCAACGCCAAGCTATCAAACTATTTTATCATGTGGCGATCACGATCACGAAGATCATTTAGCTACTATTTATGAATCTAATAATAACTAAGCCATGCAAAAGAAATATTCTAACATATTATTAGCTTCTCTTGCATTGTTAAGTATAACAGCAAGAGCGCAGGAAACTATTTATCCTGCTAAAGCACAAAAAGGTATTACTGTGATTACACACGCTACTGTGCATGTGGGAAATGGAACCGTATTAAACGATGCTTCAGTAAGTTTTGAAAATGGAAAAATCACCGCAGTGGGTAATATTACTCCAGCGGCGGGCGCAACCATAATTGATGCAACCGGAAAGCACGTGTATCCAGGATTTATTTTACCTAGTTCTGATTTAGGTTTAAGAGAAATCAGTTCTGGCGTAAGAGGAAGCAATGACTTTTTAGAAATTGGTGAAAACAACGCGAACATTAGATCCATCGTTGCTTACAATACCGATTCAAAAAATATCGGTGTTTTAAGAGAGAATGGTATTTTATTAGCAGGTGTTGCACCACAAGGAGAATTAATTGAAGGCAGTTCTAGTGTTGTTCAATTAGACGCTTGGAATTTTGAAGACGCTGCTTATAAAATGGACAACGGTATTTATATCAATATGCCAAGTTTAATGGCTAGAAGAGGTCGTGGTGGAATCATGGCTAGAGTGCAGGGTCCAGATCCTGCTAAACAAGCACAAGATAAAATTGAAACCATTAAAAAATTCTTCACTGAAGCAAAAGCCTATTACCAAGAAAAAACACATGCTGCAAACAATTTAAAATTTGAAGCAGTGCGTGGTTTGTTTGATGGCACACAAAAATTATTTGTTCGTGCACAAGAAGTAAAGCAAATGTTCTTAGCAGTTGATTTAGCTAAAACTTTTGGTTTCCCATTGGTATTAGTAGGGGCTTCGGAGTCTTTTCAAATCGCCAATTTCTTAGCAGCTAATAAAGTGCAGGTTATATTAGATAGCGAGCACAGTTTGCCTGCAACAGAAGACGACGATATTGATCAGCCCTACAAAACACCAGCAGCTTTACAAAAAGCAGGAGTGGTTTTTGCATTGAATGATATTCACGATCAAAGCCGTTTTAGAAATCTTGCATTTAACGCTGGAACAGCTGTTACCTATGGCTTAGACAAGGAACAAGCACTAACAGCAATTACTTTAAATACTGCAAAAGTATTAGGTATTGAATCTGTTGCCGGTTCTTTAGAAATAGGGAAAGATGCTAATATTTTAATTGCTAATGGAGATGCATTAGATATGAGAGGTAATGTATTTACCAAAGCTTTTATTCAAGGTCGCGATGTGTCTTTGGATAATAAACACAAGCAATTGTACGAGCGATTTAAATACAAATACGGCATTCAATAATGGATTATTAAATAATCAATATAAAGCACCTCATCAAAAACGATGGGGTGCTTTTTTTTGTTACCTTAGCAACATGTCTAAGAAACTATATCTACTCGACGCACTAGCGCTTATCTATAGAGCTTATTATGCATTGATTCGTACTCCAAGAATTACCAGCACGGGTATTAATACCAATGCCCAGTTTGGATTTACCAATACCTTATTAGAGATTATTAAAAAAGAAAATCCATCCCATATTGCAGTTTGTTTTGACACACATGCTCCAACAGAGAGACATACAGATTTTACAGACTATAAAGCTAATAGAGAAGAAGCGCCGGAGGATTTATTAAGCTCACTTCCACATATTAAAGCGATTATAGAGGGATTTAATATTCCTGTGGTGGAATGTGATGGATACGAGGCAGATGATGTGATTGGAACATTGGCTTGGCAAGCAGCCGATCTTGGATACGAGGTATACATGGTAACACCAGATAAAGACTATGGTCAATTATTGGTGAAGCCCAATGTATATATGTGGAAGCCTCCAGCTTTTGGTAATGAAAGAGAGATTTTAGATGCCGAAAAAATCAAAGCTAAATGGGATATTGCCAGAGTGGATCAGGTGATAGACATGCTAGGTTTAATGGGCGATGCAGCAGACAATATTCCTGGTATTCCTGGAGTGGGTGAAAAAACCGCTGCTAAATTATTAAAAGAGTACGATACCCTAGAAGGCGTATTAGCGAATGCAGATAAGATTAAAGGTGCGATGGGTGAGAAAGTAAGAGCAGGAAAAGAATCTGCTATTATGAGTAAAAAACTAGCGACGATTATTACTAATGTGCCTGTGCAGTTTCACGAAGAAGATTATAAGTTAACTGAAAAAAATATTCCCGCACTTACCGAAATATTCAATCTACTAGAATTTAAAACGCTTGGTAAAAGAATTTTAGGAAGCGAATTTGAAGTGGTTGGTGAAAAAGCAAAAGAAGTTTCTTTGGACTTATTTGGAAACGAGATAAAACCAGCCAAAGAAAAAACCATTAAGACCAAAACCATTGTGTTAGATGCTGAGAAGGGAACACAAGAAGTGTTAGAACCTAATGATGAGCTTGATGAGGATGCGATAGCCTCTGATGGAGAAGCGGGACAATTGGTAGTCAATAAAAATATTGACAATACGCCACATCAATACGAAGCAGTGGTGGGAGATGCAGCTATAGAACAATTGGTAAAAACGCTTTTAGAAGAAAAAGAAATTTGTATAGATACAGAAACAACTGGTATTGATGCAAACAATGTTGAGTTAGTTGGTTTAAGCTTTTCTTTTAAAGAACATACCGGATATTATATACCTGTTGCCAATGATGGTGATGGAAAAGACGGAGCAAAACATATCTTGTCTTTGTTTAAAAAATTATTTGACAAAGAAGATGTTTTATGGATAGGTCAAAACCTTAAATATGATTTTTTGGTGTTGAAGTGGTATGGTGTTCAACTTAAAGGAAAAACATTTGATACCATGCTAGCGCACTATGTGATAGAGCCAGAAGGCAGACGCAGCATGGATTTGCTGAGTGGACAATACTTAGGATACGAACCAGTATCCATCGAAAGTATTATTGGAAAAAAAGGAAAAAACCAGGGCAGCATGCGCGATGCAGCATTAGAACAAATTAAAGAATATGCCGCAGAAGACGCTGATATTACTTTACAATTAAAACATTGTTTGGCTCCTTTGATTTTGAAAAAAGAAGTAAGCAAGGTTTTTAATGAAGTAGAAAATCCATTAATGCCTGTACTAGTGGATATGGAATTTGAGGGCGTAAAAGTAGACACACAATTTTTAAACGAATACAGTAAGGTTTTAGAAGTAGAAGCAAAAGAAAGCGAAGAGAAAGTATATGCAGCTGCAGGAGTGCGCTTTAATTTGGCTTCTCCAAAACAACTAGGAGAAGTATTGTTTGAAGTAATGAAATTGGACGACAAGGCAAAGAAAACAAAAACGGGTCAATACGCCACAGGGGAAGATGTCTTGCAAAAGATGGCAGCGAAGCATAAAATTGTTGACGACATTTTAAATTTTAGAGAACTTACTAAATTAAAGTCTACTTATGTGGATGCCATTCCTGAATTAATTAATCCAAGAACAGGACGTATACATACTAGCTATGCACAGGCTGTAGCAGTGACAGGAAGATTAAGTAGTACCAATCCCAACTTGCAAAATATTCCGGTAAGAACAGATAGAGGAAAAGAAATTAGAAAAGCATTTATTCCAAGAGATCCATCAAGAATATTGGTGAGCGCTGATTATTCTCAAATTGAATTAAGAGTAGTTGCTGCAATTAGCGGAGATCCGAATATGTGCGAAGCTTTTAAATTGGGCAAGGATATTCATACTGCCACCGCCGCTAAAGTATATGGTGTAGAGGAAGCAGATGTGACCAAGGAAATGCGCTATAAAGCAAAGAGCGTGAACTTCGGAATTATTTATGGACAGGGTGCTTTCGGATTAGCCGAGAACCTCGGTATTTCAAGAACTGAAGCCAAAGAAATTATAGACAACTATAAAAAAGAGTTTCCCAATATTCAAAAATACATGGATCAACAAATTAACCATGCTAAAGAGTTAGGCTATGTAGAAACCTTAATGGGAAGAAAGCGTTGGTTAAGAGATATCAATAGTTCTAATTTTACAGTGCGTGGATTTGCAGAGCGTAACGCCATCAACTCTCCTATCCAAGGATCAGCAGCTGATATGATTAAATTGGCGATGATTAAAATTCACAAAGCGATGAAAGAAAAAACTTGGGAATCCAAAATGATTTTACAAGTACACGATGAATTGATCTTTGATGCTACAGAAAAAGAATTACCGGCTTTGAAAGAATTGATACTTTCTTGTATGACAAGTGCTATGGAGCTTCCTAACGGGGTCCCAGTGGAAGCAGAGTTAGGAATAGGAAAAAATTGGCTGGAAGCGCATTAAAATAAAAAGTCCCCTACAAAAAAATAGGGGACTTTTATTTTCACTCTTATGATTTTTCAGCACCCCCCATAAACGAGGGTGCTGATTTATTTTTGATATTACCTATTCATAGATGCTAAGAACTCTTCGTTGTCCTTTGTGCCGCGCATGCGTTTTAATAATTCATTCATCGCTTCATCTGTATTCATATCGTTGATGAATAATCTTAAGATATTCATTCTTTGTAATACATCTGCAGACAATAATAAATCATCTCTTCTTGTACTAGATCCTACTAAATCAATGGCAGGGAAAATACGCTTGTTGGCTAATCGACGATCTAATAATAATTCCATATTACCGGTACCCTTGAATTCTTCAAAGATTACCTCGTCCATTTTAGAACCTGTTTCAATTAATGCGGTTGCTAAAATAGTTAATGATCCACCATTTTCGATTTTACGTGCAGCACCAAAAAATTGTTTTGGTTTTTGCATTGCGTTGGCTTCCACACCACCAGATAAAACCTTTCCAGAGCTTGGTGCTACTGTATTGTGTGCACGCGCTAAACGAGTGATAGAATCTAATAAGATAACAACATCGTGTCCGCACTCTACTAAACGCTTTGCTTTTTGTAAAGCCATCGTAGATACTTTCACGTGCTTTTCAGCAGGTTCGTCAAAAGTGGATGCAATTACTTCTGCTTTAACAGAACGCTCTACATCGGTTACTTCCTCTGGACGCTCATCTACTAAAACCACCATCAAATAACATTCAGGGTGATTTGCCGCAATCGCATTCGCCACTTCTTTTAACAACATAGTCTTACCCACTTTTGGTTGTGCAACTATCAATCCACGCTGCCCTTTACCAATAGGCGTAAACAAATCCATGATACGCGTACTATAAGAAGTTGAAGAAGTATATAAATTTAATTTCTCAAAAGGGAATAAAGGTGTTAAATAATCAAATGGAATACGATCGCGTATTTCATCTGGTTTTTTTCCGTTCACAAAATCAACTTTAGTTAACGCAAAATATTTTTCACCTTCTTTCGGAGGTCTTACAGATCCGTTTACTGTATCACCTGTTTTTAATCCAAATAATTTTATTTGAGAAGGAGATACATATACATCATCCGGAGAAGATAAATAGTTGTAATCAGAAGATCTTAAGAAACCATATCCATCAGGCATCATTTCTAAAACACCTTCTGATGCAATGGCGCCATCAAACTCTACATTGAAAACGGGTTCTTTCTTAGGAGGATAACGATGTTGACCCTGTCCGTGACTAGGCGTTCTCTGATCTGCTTGAACAGCTGGATCAGAAGTTTGAGGAGCTTGCTCAGCTGCTGGCGTCTCACTTGCAGCACTTTCGTCACCAAATAATTGGGCAGCAATTTGAGAAGCTTTTTCGTCGATACTTTCGTTTGGAACAGCATCTGCTTCTTTTTTTGCAATTGGTTTACGCTTTTTTTCTGCAGCTGGTTCAGCTTTTGAAGCTTTTGTAGCAGGAGCAGCAATGGGTTTGCGGCTTCTTTTTGGTTTCTCGTCTTTTTCTTGCACAGTAAAATCTAAGGTTTTATTAAAAATCGAATCAAGTTCGGGGGTTAAACGGCGTTTTTTTGAAAATGGTCGTCTGAAATGACTTTTTGGGTTGGAACGCTGGAGTTAAATACCCGATTTCGTCCCTTTCTACTGCAATGATAAGCCCTTTTTCAATAAAAAAACAATTTTTTATGGGTTATCTTTGCCTTCCAAATAGTACAATTTAAGCGTATGTTCAACAAAAGAGTAAAAATCAAACAATTATTAAGTGGCACAGATGCTGCAAGTGCAGTTGGGTCTGAGGTGGTGGTGATGGGATGGGTGCGCACTTTTAGAAACAATCAGTTTATCGCTTTAAACGATGGTAGTACAAATAACAATGTTCAGATAGTAGCAAGTTTGGGTGAATTTGATGATGCTTTATTAAAGCGCATTACCACTGGCGCATCTTTAAAAGTAAAAGGTGTGGTGGTGGAGAGTTTGGGTAAGGGACAAACTGTTGAAGTAAAAGCAACTGCTTTAGAAATATTAGGTGATAGTGATGCAGAGAAATATCCTTTACAACCTAAAAAACATTCTTTAGAATTTTTAAGAGAAAAAGCCCATTTAAGATTTAGAACCAACACATTTGGATCAGTGTTTCGTATACGTCATTCCTTAGCATTTGCAGTACATCAATTTTTTAACGAAAGAGGATTTTTATATTTACATACACCTATTATTACATCAAGTGATGCAGAAGGTGCAGGTGAAATGTTTCGTGTAACTACCCTTCCATTAGAAGGCGCACCTAAAAACGAAGCGGGTGAAATTGATTTTACAGAAGACTTTTTTGGCAAGAGCACTAACTTAACCGTGAGTGGTCAATTGGAAGGAGAGCTAGGTGCCATGGCCTTTTCAGACATCTACACTTTTGGTCCAACCTTCCGTGCAGAAAATTCTAACACAACAAGACACTTGGCAGAGTTTTGGATGATTGAGCCAGAAGTTGCTTTCAATGATTTAGAAGACAACATGAATTTAGCAGAAGATTTCATTAAGTATTTGATTGCTTATGTGATGGAAAAAAATGCAGATGATATAGCTTTCCTAGATGCACGCTTAGCAGAAGAAGAAAAACAAATGCCAACAGAAAAAAGAAGTGGCATGGGCTTAATGGATAAATTAAAATTTGTTTTAGAAAATGGATTTGAAAGAATTACTTATACAGAAGCGATAGATATTTTATTAAATAGCAATCATTATAAGAAAAAGAAATTTACCTATGATGTGAAGTGGGGTATTGATTTACAAAGCGAGCATGAGCGTTATTTAGTAGAACAACATTTTAAAAAGCCTGTAATTGTAACGGGCTATCCTGCTGCCATCAAAGCATTCTATATGCGTATGAATGATGGTTGTGAACCAGGAAAAGAAACCGTTGCAGCGATGGATATCTTAGCTCCAGGCATTGGTGAGATTGTGGGTGGTTCACAAAGAGAGGAGCGATTAGAAAAATTGGAAGCGAGAATGAACGACATGCATATCCCATTAGAGGAAATGTCTTATTATTTAGATACACGTAGATTTGGTTCTGTACCACACGCTGGATTTGGTTTAGGTTTTGAGCGTATGGTGCAATTTGTAACAGGAATGACGAATATTAGAGATGTAATTCCTTTTGCAAGAACGCCGAAGAATTGTGAATATTAATCCTTATGGGTATTTTATTTGTTTTAATTGGTGCATTCTGTTTTGCTTTAAGTAATGCTTATTGGAAGAAAGTAACGCAAACCATTCCCTATCAAGTAGGAATGTTTTTTAGAGGCATTTTTGCTTCTGTTGTTTTTGCCATTTTATATTTTGGATGTAGAGAGAGTAGTTTTTTTACAGGTTGGACAGTAAGACCATTGGCCATTGATCAACAATTGTTATTAACGATTGCACTATGTATTTTTAATATTTTTGGTTTATTGTTTTTTTTACGCGGTATTCAAAAAGCGCCGGTAAGTATTGTGGTTCCTGTATCTGCGTTGAAAGTATTTACTATTCTGACAGCAGTGTTTGTGGTTGGTGAGGTATGGAAAATGCCTTACTTATATGCATTTGTATTATCTACAGGTGGTTTGTTATTTTTATATTTAGAAGGAAGTTCACATGCAAGTTCTACAGAACAAAAAACAGGTGTGTTGTATGGACTGGCTTCTAGTTTTTTCTGGGGCAGTTCTTATTCATTGTATACTTATCCCATTCAATGGTGGGGTCCATTAGGATTTAGTTTTGTGATTGAAACTACAGCCATGTTGTTTGGGTTGGTTTTAATTATCAGAGATGGTTTGCTTTCTTCTTTGCATCAGTATATCAAAGCAACACATATTCAAACATATATTGTTCAAGGTATTTTATTAGTAACAGGTGGATTGGCTATTAATATTTCTTACCAGTACTTGCCCATTATGGTGATTAATATTTTAATTATTAGTAGCCAGTTATTATCAGTTTTGTTGGGCTTTATGTTTTTTAAAGAAAGACTTAGTGTAAAACAATGGGTTGGTTTGGTCTTAATTATTGCAAGCTTTTTTGTGGTAGCCACTGCTGTTTAAAGCTGATTTTCAATAAATAAGCCTATTTTTTTGCTATTTAAGGCGGCCTAACCTATATTTGCTGCCCGAACAAATAGCTCGGAATCTACGGAAGGTGCGGTAGCTCAGTCGGTAGAGCAAAGGACTGAAAATCCTTGTGTCGCCGGTTCGATCCCGGCCCACACCACCCTCAAAACCTCAACAGTAATGTTGGGGTTTTTTATTTTATCAGAATAGTTTGCCTTTCTACGGTATGTGCAGAGAAAATTCCCAAAGCCCCTCCGACAATATTGGAGGGTGGATTAGCGGGAGTTGTTCCACCGCCAGGTCCTGCACCACTTTGTTGATTTAAAGTATAATAATATAAATAAGTGGGTCTAGTGATGCATTGCATCTCTACCTTCACCAAATCTTTAAATTTTACTTGTAAAGAATCAGAACCAGCCCTTATAGGTCGTTGGTTAATTTTACCATTATTTAAATTATCATTAAATACATGAAAGGTTTGGTCTAAGCTATCATTAATTTTTTGAATAAATCTATAACTATTACCCAATTGAATTGGGTCGGCATATACAGGTATAATACTATATCTAATCTCGCCGTTTACTAAAAAGGTATTGATTCTTAAACTATCCAAGGGAACTTTATTAGCCATAGTAGAGGATGCGGTATACTTTTTTCCATCCACTGTTACTTCTAAAAAATAACTATTTCCATAAAATCCTCTAATTTTTTTTGTTTGGTAAAGGCCATTGATATTTTGAATCAATGTATCTCTTGTACCCTGGTTGTCTGAAATAATGACACTGGCGTTGTTGACTAAAGGGTATCCATTGGTATTTCCAATATCAGTTGATTTACTCAACTTTACGAAATAGGGTCCCGGTTCATCTGTTATGTTTCCATCAATCACCAATAAAGATGCATTTGGATCCAATGGTAATTGTATTTCTTTATCACAACCGATAAAGATGATTATTGTCAATAAAAATATAATTCTTTGAAGCATTGTTAAAATTTAAATTGATATGTGATACTTGGAACCCATCTAAATAAAGCGGTTTGAATGATCTGTGTTCGACTCAGATTTTTTGGATCATCTTGGAAAGTAATTCTGTAAGCATTTTCTCTTCCATACACATTGTATAAACTAAAATTCCAGGACTCTTGTATTCTTTTCTTTTTCTTCTTATCATAAGTAACGCTGATATCTAATCTATGATTAGATGGCATTCTATTGGCATTTCTAGAAGCATATTGATAAAGCGTTTGTCCTTGTAACGCATATTTACCTGTTGGAAAAGTAACCGCATCGCCTGTATTGTAAACAAACACACCTGATACAGACCATTTAGCATTAAGTGCATAAATACCTACCAATGAAATATCATGTGTTCTATCTTGTCTAGCATTGTACCATTTGTTTTGATTAATACCATCAATCTTTCTTTCTGTTTTAGATAAGGTATAGCTTATCCATCCTGTAAATATGCCCTCTCTTTTCTTTAACATCCACTCAAGACCATAAGCCCTGCCAATACCAAATAGCAGTGCGCTTTCTACGTCTGCTAGGGTATTTATCTCTGCGCCATCTTTATAATCCAATTGGTTTTGTAAACTTTTATAGTATAGCTCTGTACTCATTTCATATACATTCTTTTTAAGCAACTGCACATATCCAACGCTCAATTGATCTGCTATTTCTGGTTTGATATTATAGGAATTGCCTATCCATTGATCGGAGGGACTCGATGCTGTTGAATTACTTAATAAATGCAAATGCTGAACATTTCTTGCATAACCAGCTTTTAAACTTGTTTCGTCTGTAACTCTATAATTCAAAGTAAATCTTGGTTCAAGATTGACATAAGTTTTGCCAAAATCTGATTTATTTAATTTTATAGTAGACTGGAGTACTCCGTTATTGTAAATATTATAATCATCTCCACCCATTAAAGTATAAGTAGATAATCTAACTCCATAATCCATACTCAATGCGGTGTTAGGCTTGAATGTATTGCTTACATATGCTGCGTTTTCTAAACCATTTCTTCCAACTTTTTTAATACTATTATTCACCGTCCCACTAAATGTGCTTGGAGTGATTGTATGTAAAATAGTATTAAAGCCAAATTTCAAATTGTTTCTTGGATTAGCATAAAATGAATAATCTTGCTTAAGATTTAAATCTTTAATATTTGAGTTGATATTGAAATTGGTTTCGCCATTTTTTAGTTTAACATTATAATTATAATCACTATAAATAATGGAGGTATTCAAAAAAAGTCTGTTAGAAATAATCTTGTTCCATCGAATGGTTCCAGTTTTATTACCCCAATCAATACCAAATGCATCACCTAAACCCAATTCGTCTTTTCCAAAATATCCAGATAAGTAAATTTTATTTTTATCATTAATGGTATAATTGGCCTTCATGTTTAAATCATAGAAGTATAATATATTATCTTTAAATTTTTCGGTTGCTTTTAAAAACATATCGGCATAGGTTCTTCTACCAGACAATATAAAAGATGATTTATCATTTTGTATAGGCCCTTCAATACTGATTCTACTACTAATTAATCCAAGCCCCCCATTCACCACTCTTTCTTTATTATTTCCTTCTTTCATTTTAACATCCAAAACAGATGAAAGCCTTCCTCCATACATAGCAGGACCGTTTCCTTTTATTAAGGTTGCATCTTTAATGGCATCACTATTGAATGTGCTAAAAAACCCCAATAAATGAGATGCATTATAAACCGGCGCCTCATCTAATAAAATTAAGTTTTGATCCGCAGCACCACCTCTTACATAAAAACCACTATTTCCTTCCCCAGCAGATTTTACACCTGGTAGTAGTTGTAATGTTTTTAAAATATCTTTCT
>CANHUW010000004.1 GCA_947463975.1 Bacteroidota bacterium | reverse complement strand
TTCTAGGTTAAATTTTACTTTACAATAATCTTTGGTCTTAAAATATTTTTTCTCGATCATGGTTAATGTGTTAATTGTACACTTTATACCCAAATCTCAAAAAAGTAACCCTTGGGGCATAAAAAAAGGGCCAAGCAAGCTTGACCCTTTCAATAATCCATAGCTTTCCCCCAAAAGCTGACACAATATTGTTTTTATTTAAAAATTTAATAGGTAAATAGTTACCAATTAGGCACCTTTATAGGTTATTTCTTATATTTGAGTTATAATTATTTAAAATATATGCGTTACTTTCCTATTTAAATAATTGATATACAACAACTTATATGAAAAAGGGCTTATTAATCATTGCTGGAATCTTCATTATGGGAACTAGTCTTTTTGCTCAGTTTATACCATGTGATACAAGTTATACTGTTCCTTATTCGCCTTTACTTAAAAAAATTAATGATCTAAAGGGGTATTATGGCAACATTAGATTGTCAAGCTTCGACAGAATTTTACCATTAAGCAATTGCTCCTTGAGGGCTAATTCTGAGGAAATTTTTAAAAATGGGGATCAAATATATATTTTCTTAGGACAGACTGGATTTATTTATAAAATGAGTCAACCAATGGATAGCATGGTCATTTTTACCAAAATTGACAAAACGTATAATTTAAACTATAATATAGATTGTTACAATTTTACTTTCAAAGGGAGCATTTACAATTATGGCGGTTACGGATTTTGGCAAAAAACAGGACACCTTAGAAGATATAACGGTGTGGACAAAGAATGGGACATCGTACCTACCAATATAGAAGTCATTCCTGGTGGCTACGAATGGTATTCGAAAATGGAAGGTAAAATGTATGTGCCTTTCCAAAAAATAGAAAAAAGGTTTTTAAAAGATCCCATTTATAAAACAGGAGAATATGATTTTAAGAGCTATGTCCTAGATATTGCAAATGCAGAATGGGAACAAGTAGGGGTAGTGTCAAAAGAGTTAAAAAAATTAATTCTACAACAAGATAATTATTTATGTCTTAAAATAGATTCTGGAAATATATTTCTAATCAATGACGAATCTTATTATGTAAATTATATAACCAATAAAATTTATAAATCAAGACAAGCTGATGTAAATCAATTCCTTTTAAGAAATTCACAAAATGTACCCATCTTCTATCACCAGGGAACTATTTACATATACAATAAAACTGAAAAAAGTTTTAAAACATGGGAATTAGATTTAAATGATTTTATAGAATTGGATTATCCTATTTGGACGATTGATTATACCATGTATTATATTGTTTTTGGTGCGGTCGTTATTTTAGTAATGGCTATGTTGTCTTATTTCTTATTGAAAAGAAAAATTAAAACTAGATTACAAAATGCACAATTAAAAATGCTTAAGACAGACTCTATCCAGCAAGCATTTGCAGGAGTTGAGCTGACTTTAATCGAATTGTTATTAGAGGAAAATAGAAAAGGAAATAAAGTAGAAATCCATCAAATGAATCATGTACTAGGTATTAAAGATAAAAATATTGGCTTGCAGAAAAAAGTTAGAAGCGATGTGATTAATTCCATTAATGATAAATACCAGTTTATTACACAAGACAATATTTTATTGATAAGTAGTGTTAGAAAAATAGATGATAAGAGATTCTTTGAATACTTCATTACTGAGAGCGAGATCAACAATATTCAAAAAATTATTAAAGCTAAATAGTAAAAGCAAATAGAGTTTATTTCAGAACCGGCGCAGCTGCTTTAATATTTTCACTAACGCCTGCTTCAAATTGTTGGAAATTATGAATGAATAGTTGAGCTAAGTCTTTAATAGCTTTGTTATACAAAGAATGGTCTTTCCAAGTATTTTTTGGTTGTAAAATGTTGGAGTCTACTCCTGCTATAGCAATAGGCACTTGAACATTAAACACCTCAAAATTTTCGAAAGCTATTTTATTTAAACTGCCATCTAGAGCTGCCTGAATCATGGCTCTAGTATCTTTCAAAGACATTCTATTTCCCACACCATAGGGCCCACCTGTCCAGCCTGTATTAATTAACCAAACATTGCAATGATGTGCTTTCATTTTTTCGCCTAATAAATTGGCGTATACATTTGGATGTAATGGCAAAAATGGTGCTCCAAAGCATGCACTAAAAGTTGCTTTAGGTGTTTTAATACCTTCTTCGGTACCTGCAATTTTAGCAGTATAGCCACTTATAAATTGATACATTGCTTGTTCATTACTTAACTTACTAATAGGTGGTAAAACACCATAGGCGTCACAGGTTAAAAAGAATATATTTTTTGGGGCAGTTGCAACACTTGGAATTGCAATATTGTGAATATGATGAATAGGATAACTGACTCTTGTATTTTCAGTAATACTTGCATCGTCATAATTTACCTGATTAGTATTTGGGAAAAATTGAATATTCTCCAATAATGCACCTTTTTTTATAGCCCCAAAAATATCTGGCTCATTCTCTTTATTTAATTTAATGGTTTTAGCATAACAGCCTCCTTCAAAATTAAATACAGCATGATCACTCCACCCATGTTCGTCATCTCCAATTAATTTTCTGAGAGGATCTGCGCTTAAAGTTGTTTTACCTGTTCCACTCAACCCAAAGAACAGTGCCGTATCATCATCTTTTCCCAAGTTGGCACTACAATGCATGCTTAAAACCTGATGATTATGAGGCAACAAATAATTTAAAATAGAGAAGACACCTTTTTTGATTTCACCAGTATAGCCAGATCCGCCTATGATAATTTCTTTGTGACTAAAACTAATGATTGCAAAATTACTGGCATTGGTTTGATCAATGATGGGATTAGCTAAAAAACTAGGGGCATGTAAAATGGTCCATTCTGCTTTGAAAGAATTTAGATCATTCGCAGGTAATTCAATAAACATATTGTTTACGAATAAAGCAGCCCATGGAAGTTCAGTATATACTCTCAATGAAATTTGATATTGTGGATCTGCACATGCAAATACATCTCTTATCCAAATTTCTTTTTGTTGATTTAAGTGATTTTTAATTTTTTCTCTCAATGAAGTAAAGACAGATTCAGCTATTGGGTGGTTAAAACCTCCCCAGTCAATGGTCTTGGCTGTTATATCATCTTTTACAAAATACTTATTCTCTGGGCTTCTACCTGTAAATTTTCCTGTGCTTACGCAGAGCGCGCCAGTATCAGATAATGCACCTAAGCCAAGTGAAATGGTTTGATCAATTAGCTTTTCAATATTTTCTTGGTAATGAATAATGGGTTGATCAATGATATAAGTATTTGTATTCATTTTATTTTTTTGCTTTCACGCTCCAAGTAATATTAAATATCGCTACGGTTTCGTTTAATTCGTTTTTGCCAGTAGAAGTACAAATAAATGTTTTGGCTTCACCATCTTGAATAGATTGATTGATTTGTTCTTGAATTTTTTCTCCTTCATCGCATGTAAATAAAATGATGCCAGTAGCTTTTTTTACAAAATCAACTTCCATTTTAACGACCAGCATACTAATGGCAGGCTGTCTTTTGTATACCTGTCCAAATACCAACATGCCACTTGCCATTTCTGCAGCCATCGCCTCTACTGCAAAATACATGGATCTAAATGGGTTTTGTGTAAGCCAACTATGTTTTACACGAACCACAGATTTTGTTGTCGTAAATTCTTGAATGGATAATCCTGCAAAAAAAGCAGCAGGCAATTTGCTCAGCAAAAAGAATTTAAATTGTAAGAAGTTGGTGATGATATTTTTGAAACTATTAAAATGAGGATTCATATTCTTTGATTATTGTATAAAATTACTAATAAGGGCGTATAACTAAATCAAATGTTCGTCTCCTTTTTCCATCTAATTGTACATAAATTCCATTATAACCCTTATTTTTAAGAACCAAACTTAATATTTATGTCACAAGGATTACAAACCTATGATTACTTAGTATTTGTCTTGTATTTTATTTTAATTTCTAGTTATGGCTTTTGGATATACAAGAGAAAGCAAACCGTTAATGCCAATACACAAGATTTCTTTTTAGCAGAAGGCCAATTGACTTGGTGGGCAATTGGCGCATCTTTAATTGCATCTAATATTTCTGCTGAACAGTTTATTGGAATGAGTGGAAATGGATTTAGATTAGGTCTTGCGATATCTGCTTATGAATGGTTGGCAGCTATTTCCTTGGTAGTGGTGGCGGTATTTTTTATGCCTGTTTATTTAAAAAACAGGATTTATACCATGCCCCAATTTTTGAAAACAAGGTATAACGAAACGGTAGCTATGATCATGGCCATCTTTTGGTTATTCTTATACATATTTGTAAATCTTACTTCTATTTTATATCTAGGAGCTATTGCCATCAATAACTTAACGGGTGGGGCACATTTTCACTTAATTATGATTGGCTTAGCTGTTTTTGCTTTGTTCATTACTTTGGGTGGCATGAAAGTAATTGGATATACAGACGTAATTCAAGTATTGGTTTTAACTATTGGAGGTTTAATTACCTCTTATATTGCTTTAACGGTGGTTGCAGAAAAATTTGGGTATGGTAATAATGCCTTGGCAGGATTACAACATTTAGTCAAAGCTGCACCAGATCATTTTAATATGATCTTTGATAAACCAACTGCTAGCTCTACTCAAAAAGAAATAGAAGATTATTCAAGTTTACCAGGCATTGCCATGATGTTAGCTGGTATGTGGGTAGCTAATTTGAATTATTGGGGATGTAATCAATACATTACTCAAAGAGCTTTAGGGGCAGATTTAAAAACTGCTAGAACTGGAATTTTATTTGCAGCTTTCTTAAAATTAATGATGCCTTTATTAGTGGTGGTTCCAGGTATTGCGGCATATGTATTGTATCAAAATGGAGCATTGCAAGAGCAAATGATGTCAGGTGGTGTATTGAATCAGGACAACGCTTATTCTTCAGTAGTAAGCTTTTTACCTACAGGCTTGAAAGGCTTATCTATGGCGGCTTTAACTGCTGCAATTGTTGCTTCTTTAGCAGGTAAGGCTAATAGTATTTCAACTATTTATTCTTTAGATATTTATAAAAAGTATATTAATAAAGAGGCAAGTGATACGAAGACGGTATCTACTGGTCGTATCATGATTATCATTTCTTTAATCATTGCTATTATTATCAACTGGAATGATACTTTAGGTATTGGTGGTAAAGGTGGCTTTGAATTTATTCAAAAGTATACGGGTTATATCTCTCCTGCAATCTTTCCTGTTTTCTTATTAGGTTTTTTCTGGAAGAAAACTACATCAAGAGCTGCAATCTCTGGTATCATTGTGGGTGTTGTATTGTCTATTTTATTCGATAAGTTTTTGCCTTCTATGTTAGGGAATGAAACTATTTTATACACTGCATATCCAACTGCGTCTGGCAGTTTTGAAATTCCTTATTTAATACAAATGGGTTGGGTATTTGTTTTTACTACATTGCTCATTATTGTAATTAGCTTATTGGATGTAAAAGGACAAACACATTCCAATGATTTAATGGAAGACCATACTAAATATCAATTATCTAAAGCAAGTATCGCAATGATTGTGCTTGTACTTGGATTTGTTGTAGCCATGTATATTAGGTTCTGGTAGTCTTATTAAAATAAAAAAGGAGTCTCGAAAGAAACTCCTTTTTTATTATTTCGCAAACTACATTGGCTATTTTGCAGGCGTAATAATGATGTTCCTATATTCTACCGGACCATGATCTCCTTGTAAATAAATTGGGCCAGCTTCGCCCTCTTTGCTGTCTAGAGCACCACCAGTGATTCCTGGAATTTCTTGATTTGTAATAACGGTTACGCCATTACAAACTATAGTCACCATTCTGCCAATCAAAGTAATATCGTAACTCTGCCATTCACCTGCATCTTTCGCAACCATTTCTGATGGAGGCAAAAATCCATACAAGCCTCCTAAATAAGTACTCAATGGTTCTTTACCTTTATTGTCTTCAATCTGTACTTCATATCTACCTCTTAAATACACGCCACTATTACTTCCTTTTGGATATCTAAATTCGATATGTAATTTAAAGTCGTTGAATGTTTGATCTGTAATAATATTAGAGCCAGATTTTGGACTTCTTAAAATGCCATTTTCAACCACCCATTGATTTGCTCCACTAGCATGCCAGCCTTTGGTATCATTCCCGTTGATTAATTTAATGGCTGGTCCCCAAATAGGAGCCGTGGTTCTTTTTAATTTAGGTGCTCTTACTGCAGTCCAGTTATATGTCTTACCATCCGTATACACCATGGTACCTTTTAATTGGTCATCACCAGTTAAACTAAATTCAAAATCTTGGTAGCGTAACCCTGGTTCATATTGTGGTGGAATGGAGAAATTGAATTTTCCATTGGCATATTTAACATGTGCAACAGGTCTTGCGCTTCCAAACTCATACACAAATCTACCAACCATTGTCTCTCTGCCGGAGTGTCTAACTTCTAACCAAGAGGGTAATTCTTTGCCATCTTTTTGAATAACAATATCCCATCTTCCTAAAACCTTAGTTGGATAAGAGGTATCCGCTCCATGAGATTGGGCTTGTAGGTTAAAAATTCCTGTAAATAGGATTATTGCAGCAAGCAAGAATGTCTTTTTCATATTAGGCGGGTTATTTGTTTTTCTGAAATACAATTTAAAGATTTTTGATGCTAAATGTTGGTTATAAAAAACTATTCCTATTCATTTTATTAGCATTTGACAACAAATTTATATTCAACTACCTATAAATCAGCTAGTTAAGAAAAGCCCATTTCTTAACAATTTGGTAATATTGAGACTCTTTTAATTGTTGTTAAAGGAGGAAATTTGCTTTGCATTTTAAAAACCAATAAAAATCATTGTATGGACTTCAATTCAATCTTTAAAGTTTTCTTACCTAAGGACAGAGTATTTTTTCAATTATTTGAAGAAGTGGCAGAGCATGTTTATGAAATGGGAGTGAAATTAAAAGAAATGGTGAACGAACCAGACGAAGATAAGAGAGCAAACCTTTTAGCGCAAATTGAAAATTTGGAACATATCAATGACGATTTAACGCACAATATTTTCACTGAATTAGGAAGAAATTTTATCACTCCTTTTGATAGAGAAGATATTCACTATTTGGCTACTTCATTAGATGATGTAGCTGATTATATTTATGCTTCAGCAAAGAAGATTAATTTTTACAAGATCAATCCAAACGATACAGGCATTCATAAATTAACCGAATTAATCTTACAAGGTACATTAGAATCAAAAACAGCCGTGTTGGGTTTGCGTAATATGAAAAATATTAAGGCAATGACTGATGCGATGATCAAAGTGAATAGTATCGAGAATCAAGCAGATGACGTATTTGATATGAGCATTGAAAAATTATTTGAACAAGAAAATGATTTTAAAGTGATCATCAAGAAAAGAGAAATTTATCAAGTATTAGAGATTGCTACTGATAAAATTGAAGACGTTTCAAATGTAATTGAAACTATTATCATCAAGTACGCTTAATTTAATTTACAATGACTCTATTAATAGTTATTATAGCGCTTGCGCTTATATTCGATTATATCAATGGTTTCCATGATGCTGCGAATTCAATCGCTACAGTGGTTTCCACTAAGGTATTAACGCCTTTTCAGGCGGTATTATGGGCGGCATTATTTAATTCAGTAGCATTCTGGATTTTTAAAGATCATGCAGTAGCCAATTCTATCAGCAAGACAGTTTATAAAGACTTTATTACATTACCTGTAATTTTCTCGGGTTTATTGGCTGCGATTTTTTGGAACTTGTTAACATGGTGGTATGGCATTCCATCCTCTAGTTCGCATACTTTAATTGGAGGATTTGCAGGAGCTGCAATTACTCATGGATTGATGACTAAGGGGTATGATTATTCTTGGGCTAAAATTGTCGATGCAGATACTATTATCAAAACAATCTTATTTATTTTCTTAGCTCCATTAATTGGGATTGTTATTTCTATATTTATTACAGTAGTCACTATTATGCGTAATGTATGGTGGAGGCTATTGATCATCTCTCTGATGACATTTGCTACTGTTTTAATGTTTGACAATTTTGAACATACCAAAATGACTGAAAATGTTGAGAAATTTTATGGTGTTGATAAATACAAGAAAGAAATTAAATCGATCAATATAGAGTTAGAAGAAAATAAAGGTGATGCTGCATTGTTGGCTAAACTAGCATTAAATAAAGAGAAGTTGAGTATTGCTACCGAAATGGTTGAAAAAATTCAACCAATTATTGAGCGATATGACCAATTGGGTCCAGATAAGATTGCCAAAATGGTGAAGGATAGTGGTTGGTTAACTACACCAGCAGTGAGTAAGTTAAAAGATGCAGCTAGAAATGCCAATGATTTTTTAGTGTATGAAGCTAAAGCGCCTGAAAGTAAAGAAGCTAAAGCGATTTACGAAGCCGAAAAAGAAAAAACTGAAGGGTATAAAGAACCTTTAAAATTATTCTTAGCTGGAACAATTAGTGTAGATTCTGCAATGATCGCTTTAAATACTATTTATCCTATAGAGTCAAAAAATTTCGAAAAAGTAAAAGCTAAAATTATAAATTTTGATATTCAAAAATCTTTTGCAAGTGAATTAGACAAAGCGGATAATAAAGTAATTGTGAACGGAATTATTGGCGCATCCATCTTATTTATGCTAATTTATTTATATGTAGAGAAGTTCAAAACGCCTACTGCATATACAGTTGCCAATATGTTTAAGAAACTACAATTATTTAGTTCGGCAGCATTTAGTATTGGACATGGTGGAAATGATGCACAAAAAGTAATGGGTATCATTGGAGCTGCTTTAATTGCCAATGGCAGTATACAAGATTTTAGTTTATTACCTAACTGGGTACCTGTGGCATGTTATTTAGCTATAGGATTAGGAACCATGAGCGGCGGTTGGAAGATTGTAAAAACCATGGGATCAAAAATTACCAAAGTAACTCCATTAGAAGGGGTTGCAGCGGAAACAGCTGGTGCATTTACATTATTCTTTACAGGTCAAATGGGTATTCCGGTTTCTACTACACATACGATTACTGGATCTATTATTGGTGTAGGAGCCACCAAACGATTAAGCGCTGTAAGATGGGGCGTTACTACCAATTTATTATGGGCATGGATATTAACCATTCCAGTAAGTGGTGTATTGGCTGCGATAGTTTATTATATAGTACAGTACTTTGTAAAATAAAAATAGAGTCTCCTTCGGGAGACTCTATTTGAAATTCTTGAAAGAGTCTCCGTTATGGAGACTCTTTTTTAGTTATTGCTGTATCAATTTCCCTTGTTTAGGAAAGTATAGATTTAATCCAAGTGTATTTGCTTTTAGTATCTCATCTTTGATAGTAGTTTCACAGTTTTCGCAAGGTTTAATATGCGTAACCATAATACTAACTTCTTTTAAATGGTCTCCAACTAATTGATGAAGCTTATTCATTTCTTTCATTAACCAATTAGGGGTTAAGTGCCCATATAAAGAACCATCTGCTACTTTGTTGCTAAATGATACTTCAATGAAAATGGATTTTAATTGCTTTTGTTGAATAAGTGGTGCGATATACTTCCAGAGATTGGATAACTGATTTGATTGTTCCACTTCATCAGGTCCTGTATCCCCCAAGTACAATAGATAATCAGAATGGTTGCGCACCAAAAAAGCAGTGCTTTCATATGGCTTTACATGACTTAAAACAAATGGGGTAACCGAGACTCCCGCAGCACTTACTTCTATTTCTTTTTCAGGTACTAAATATTGATACTGGTATTTTCCTATGATTGGTTTATCGCCTTCATTGGCAAAATTAGACCATGACTTGGAGCTGAACTGGCTTGATTTCAACACATCAATTACAGAAGGAATCGCGTAAATATTTTTTTTGAAACCATCTCCAGGTGAATTCATTACCAATCCTGCTGTGTGATCTAAATGTCCATGAGAAATAAAATAACTATTAATAAATTTTTGCTGAATCTCTGTTGCATTTTGTAAGGGCGAAAAATAATTTGAAATTGCCGCTTTTTCTAATCCTGCATAGATGGTTCCAGCATCCAAACAAATGTATTGCTCAGCTCCATTGGCTTTTACTAAATAAGCAGACAAGTTGGATTCATCTAACCCGCCTTTTACTCCTAGTGGAATAATGGTAAAGCCTTTTTGAATAGATTGACTATTGGAGATATTGCAAGTCAATAGTGCAATAATGAATAAAATTAATGTAGAGGTTTTCATAATTAAACAGCTTGTGTAAATTTAATAGATTTACCTTTATGCTGTATGACTCATTTCAAAAAACTAGTTTTTATCCTATTGTACTTTCTGATGTATACAACATCTAGCGCACAAAATACTTCAACTTCTTTTGAATGGTCCAAATATCCTCGAGCATTGCATACAATGGATAGTTTAATTCAGCAAAGTAAACAGTATGGCTTGCGTGCAAATGACTATGTTTTCAATAAAACCAATGACGCATCTATACACAAAGCTGTTGTACACTTTTTTACCGACCTGGCATATGGAAATGCCCTGCCTTCAATTGGTTATTTTGGAGTTCAATTCAAGCTAAATAAAGATACGGTTGAAAAAATGGTTATTCAAGCGGCATCCGATAATACATTGCCTTCGCTAGTAACATGGTATAATACTAGATCCAGTGAAGTTGTCCTTTTGCTAAAGGAAATAAAAAAATTACAAGATTCAACTCCCAAGCCGAATCGTTCTATTCAAATAGTTACTAAAGCTATTAATGATTATAGATGGTTATATGCAATACAAAAAAACAATAAAATTATTTTAGTCAATCTTCCATCTACTAAATTAAGGGTCTGGGACAATGGGAAGCAAGTATTACATATGAACTTGATTGTAGGCAAGCCAGCTACCCCAAGCGGTACCCTTACATCAGTTGTAAATCAAGTGGTGATTAATCCTTATTGGAATGTTCCAAGAAGCATTATGGTGAGAGAAATGCTTCCATCCATAAAAAATGATATTGCTTATCTAGATAGAAATCATTTAGAAGTGAGAGATTTAAATTATAAAAAAATAAATCCCTTCAAAGTAAACTGGTATGATATTGATACCGTTCATTTTCCTTTTTATATAAGACAAAGTACAGGTTGTGATAATTCTTTGGGAATTATTAAATTAGATTTTGATAATCCTTATGGCATTTATTTACACGATACACCACAAAAAGAATTATTTGCTTTAAATAACAGATTTTTTAGTCATGGCTGTATGAGAATGGAAAAGCCCATCGAAATGGCTAAGTATTTGTTAAAAAACAATAAAGCTATCTTAGATAGTATTGATTTTGAAAATTGTTATAAGAACCCTAAGCCCATCAATATACAAATGATTGAAAAAGTTAATGTAATTGTTTGGTATCATTTAATAGACTTTGATGATCGTTCTAGAATCATCTATTATCGCAATATCTACAATAAGCCCTTGAATTAGTCGTACCTTTGCAGCTTCACCTTTATGAAGCAATTGGCATTATCTATATTATTCATCGTGGCAAGTGCTTTCACAGGCTTTAGTCATAACAGCAAAGTCATTAGCAATAATGTGGCTGATCAGGTGAGGCATATCTCTACTCAATTTAATATCAATCAACAAGCAGTTCAAATGGCATTAATTGGTTATCAGAAATTACGCAGCTTAGGTAAGCTAGACAACCTGCAATATTTAACCATTGCCGATTTTAGTAAACCAAGTAATGAAGAACGATTATTTATTATAGATATGAATATCATGCAAGTGGTGGTGAAAAGCTTGGTGGCACATGGTCGTAATTCAGGCAAAAAAATGGCCAATCAATTTTCTAATCAATACGCTTCTTTTCAAAGTAGTTTAGGATTTTACATTACTGGAGGTATTTATAAAGGAAAGCATGGCGCATCCTTAATATTGGAGGGAGTAGAAAAGGGGATTAATGATCAAGCAAAAGAAAGGGCTATTGTCATTCATGGTGCAGATTATGTAAGCAATCAATTGATCCAACAACAAGGATATATTGGAAGAAGTTTAGGATGCCCTGCTGTACCAAACAATCAGGTGACTCAAATTATTAATACTATTAAAGGGGCTTCTTGTTTATTTGTATATGCACCAACCAGTCAATATTTGAGCCAGTCACAATTGGTTAAAAATTAGTGGCTATTGTTTACTCATCACCGATTGAATATAGGTTTCTAATGCATCTATCTCTTTTGGGCTTAATTGTTTAAATCCAGGCATATTGCCTTTTCCATTGTATATCAAATTTCTAAAACTAGATTTATCGTTTAGATAATTGGATTTAATCAATGAAGGATATCTATTTCCATCTCCTTTAAAGTTGGATTGATGACAATTAGAACAATTGGTTTGGTAAATAGTTTGACCAGTTTTACTAAATTTAATTTCAATGATATCTTTGATAGGATCAGGTGTTTTAATATTTGTGGCAGTGTTTTTTCTTTGCTCCATTGCAGCCAAAGCTGTGTTATTAAACTTAGATTTATCTTCCTTATACAATATTCTCCAAATTTTACCTTTTCTAGAATCACTAATATACAAAGAACCATCAGGGCCTTCCGCCAATCCCATGGGTCTGTATTTTGCATCGTTTACATTTACAATGGTATCTACTCCTGCAAATCCATCTGCAAATACCTCCCATTCTCCAGAAGGCTTGCCATTATTGAAAGGGATAAAGGCAACGATATAACCTGCTTGAGGATAAGGACCTCTATTGGTAGAACCATGAAAAGCAATGAATGCGCCATTTTTATATCTGGCAGGGAATTGATCTCCTTGATAAAATAATAAATCATTGGGTGCCCAATGAGCGGGGAAGGCAGCAATTGGATTAGTATAAGATTTATCTGAAGCTGATTTTTTTCCATCACCACCATATTCTGGTGCTTGTATTTTTTGTTTTGTTAATGGATCAAAATAGGAATAAGGCCAACCATAATTATTCCCTTCTTTTATTTCAAAAAATTCTTCTGCTGGGGTAACTGCATTTTGCCAAGCAGTATATAGGTTTGGCCACAATAAATGTAAATCATCCCGGCCATGTTGTACTGCATATAAAGTGTTATTACTTGCATTAAAATTCATAGCAACTACACTTCTTAACCCAGTACCAATTTGTACTCCGTCTTTTTGTGTTTGATTAATGGCGTTTGCTTTGAACTTCCAAATACCACCGTGATGGACTAATTCAGGACATGGATATTGCCCAGCTTGTTGTATAGAAGTACCATTGGTATTTATAAAACTAGCGCAAGCATTAGAGGGTGCACTATAAGGCACATACATATTCCCTTCCTTATCAAAAGCAATAGGTTTAGCAATATGCCATTGATCACTTTCGTCCATCAAAACAATTTCTTGTTTGGATGTAGGCACTAAATCATTATCTATTTTTTGTCTGTAAACAACCTTTTCTGTACTATAATATAAATAGCCATTATGTATGCGCATACCTGTAGCAAAAATACCATCATTCACATATTTTCCAAAAGGTTGAATAATATCCGCTTTCCCATCTCCATCCTCGTCTCTCAATGCAACAGACCCCGGTGCATCTGATGTGATTTTTAATTTCACATAAATATCTCCATTCTCTTTTACTGCTAAATGTCTTGAAGGTCCAATACTATCTGCAACCACTACTGCGCCAAAACCATCTGGCAAAAACAAGCCGCCATTGTTTGCATCAAAAACTATATTTTCTTTTTTAGTACCACATGCTATAAAAAAAATGCATGCGCTTAAAAAGAAGACAACATATTGAATAGTGGTTTTCATTATTTATCTTTTACGCATCTAACCGCTAATCCATTTCTATTTCCGTAAGCGTCTTTATATACCATTGGGCTTGCATACAGTATAAATCTATACCAAGATTTAGCAGTATCAATTGCTGTGGCAGACCACCATCCACCACCTTGGCCTTTATATCCAAAAGCACCCATACCATTTCTTAGGCCCCCTGCTAATCCTTCAAAACCACTGCTATTGGTTCCATTGCCTGAACTGTTACTGGTATTGGCCCAACCATAAGTGTATTTTAATGCCTCGCCCGCTTTCTTGTCCCCACCTAATTCTAATACCAGCAATCCCCATTCTACATCGGTTGGTATATGCCAACCTTCAGGTGCCAAACCTCTTGGATCATTCACTGCATACCAATTGTATAGTTTGCCATAGTTCGCACCCTCTCCAATATCATTATTATAATGCGACCAAGCAGCTTTTTTAGACATGCCATAAGCAGCCCATTCTAATTTAGTCTTTGCTTCTGGAATAGAATCTCCATTTCTAAATCTACTTACATCTAGATTCTTCACCATCCAGGTATTCTCTCCAATTTTTACTGAGGGAATATCTGGCTCTTGTTTACATGAACTAAATGCTATGAACAGCATTGCAAGAATACTTATATATAATTTCATCTGTGGAATATTTATTCTATCGAAGTTACTTAAACTTTCAGTTGTTTTTTCTAAATAATAAAGTCAAAATTCTGGGAATCTGTGTTTGATCATTGTCGTCAAACCATTCCGCCAAGTCAATTATACTAAAGTCGTATTTAATTCCGGCTTTAATGAAATCCGATACATTATGTGTAAAGCATGTTACCACTTGCTCTCCTTCGGCATTTGTAAATCTTGCTTTTGAACCTGAATATTGTTTGAACGGATGCAATTCTCCAATGTAAACATAGGTACCAGGTTTAGATACTTTTGACAATTTATTAAATACAGCATCTATATCCTTTATATGTTCTAGTACTAAACTAAAAGAAACTACATCAAATTGTTCATTGGTAAAATCCCATGGTTGATTGATGTCTGCTATTTTAAATTGAACTTTAGGTGAATTAATTTTTTCTGTAGCTATACGAATCATTGCTTCAGTTAAATCAACAGCAACAATTTCTTTGGCTTTTTGCTCAAGCCAAACGGTGTTTTTGCCTGTTCCACATCCAAATTCTAAAACCTTATCAATTTGAAGGTCCGATAATACAACCCTTAAAGCTGTTGCTTCCAAATCTCTGGTTTTATTGTCATTGGTGTCGTATTGATTAGACCATTCTTGGTATGCCTCTTTAACATTCATCTCACAAAGTTTGATATTTTTTGTGGAATAAGCTAATTTCACACCCACAAACAAACATTAGTTTAATGGGTAAAATTTTAGTCATTGGAGCAGGTGGACAATTGGGTACCGAATTGACAAAAGTGCTAGCTGATCAATATGGAAATGAATCGGTCATCGCTACAGATTTTCAAGAAAGCGCAGGAAGTAAATTCAGTTATTGTGCATTTCATACTTTAAATGTGATGAATAAGGCTGAATTGGAAATAATTGTAAAGAAAGAAGGGGTAAGTCAGATCTATCATTTAGCAGCTATTTTATCTGCTGCAGGTGAAAAAAATCCATTGCAAGCGTGGGATTTAAACATGGGTGGATTATTGAATGTTTTAGAAGTTGCAAGAGCATATAAAATAGAGAAAGTGTTTTGGCCAAGTTCTATCGCTGTATTTGGACCTAGTTCCGAAAAAGAGCGCACACCTCAAAACGCATTTAAAGATCCTAATACCATTTATGGCATTTCAAAATTATCCGGAGAACATTGGTGTGAATATTATTTCAATAAATATGGTGTAGATGTAAGAAGTGTAAGATATCCAGGTTTGATTGGTTATAAATCTTTACCAGGAGGAGGTACAACAGATTATGCAGTAGATATTTATCATAAAGCAATGAGTGGAGAAAAGTTTACTTGTTTTTTAAATGAGCATACCTATTTACCAATGATGTATATGGATGATGCAATTAATGCAACACTTCAGTTAATGGAAGTGCCAAAAGAAAAAATCACTATTAAAACAAGTTATAATATTGCTGGATTGAGTTTTTCTCCTACAGAAATTTATCAAAGTGTATTAAAGCATTATCCAAATTTCAAGATGGAGTATCATTCAGATTTTAGACAAGCCATTGCTGATAGTTGGCCAAATAGCATTGATGATAGCGTTGCAAAAGCAGATTGGAATTGGAAGCCCAAATTTGACTTAGATACAATGACATCAGCAATTATTACTAACTTACCAGCGTATTTTAAATTCAAATAGAACAAATAGTATATGTACAATCAGTTTAAACCCGTTTTGACAAAAGAATTAGCCTCTATCAAGGAAGCTGGATTATATAAAAATGAAAGAATCATTACTTCTCCTCAGGCTGCAGAAATTACTATAGAGGGAGGGAAAACTGTTTTAAATTTTTGTGCAAATAATTATTTAGGATTGTCTTCACACCCAAAGGTAATTCAGGCAGCTAAAGATGCTATTGATTCACACGGGTTTGGTCTTTCTTCTGTTAGATTTATTTGTGGTACGCAGGATATTCATAAAATATTGGAAGAAAAAATCTCTAGTTTCTTAGGAACAGAAGATACTATTTTATATGCAGCAGCATTTGATGCCAATGGCGGCGTGTTTGAACCTTTATTTGGCGAAAAAGATGCAATTATATCTGATTCATTAAATCATGCTTCCATTATTGATGGCGTAAGATTAACAAAATCTATGAGATATAGATACGAGCATAATTCAATGGATGATTTAGAATTAAAATTACAAGAAGCTATTGCAGCAGGTGCACAACAAAAAATTATTGTAACCGATGGTGCTTTTTCTATGGATGGCACTATTGCTCAATTAGATAAAATCGTTGAATTAGCTGAAAAGTATGAAGCATTGGTCATGACTGATGAATGTCATTCAACTGGTTTTCTTGGAAAAACAGGAAGAGGTGTTCATGAGATGAAAGGTGTAATGGGTAAAGTGGATATCATTACTGGAACACTCGGGAAAGCTTTGGGTGGCGCATCTGGTGGATTTACTTCTGGAAGAAAAGAAATAATAGATTTATTAAGACAACGTTCTAGACCCTATTTATTTTCAAATACTTTAGCACCATCAATCGCTGGTGCTTCTATTGCTGTTTTTGATTTATTGTCTCAAACAACTGCATTAAGAGATCAATTAGAAATAAATACACAATATTTTAGAGAGAAAATAACTGCTGCAGGTTTTGATATCAAACCAGGTACACATCCAATTGTACCAATCATGTTGTATGATGCAGTAGTATCACAAACAATGGCAGAAAAGTTATTAGAAAAAGGTATTTATGTTATTGGTTTTTATTATCCAGTGGTAGCTAAAGGTCAAGCAAGAATTCGTGTTCAAATCTCTGCTGCACATACTAGAGCACATCTAGATAAGGCCATTCAGGCATTTACAGAGGTTGGAAGAGCATTGGGGGTCATTCATTAGATCTACGATTTTTTTCGATTTTAGTAAATTTTCTTACTAAGAAAGCAGACCTTCTATTAATTTTATTGATAATCAATTACTTATGTTTTCTTGATTACCACTCATCACATTTCTATTGTGATGATTATGTTAATTTTTTAACAAAACAAACATAATTTCGTCGTTCATTAAATAAAAATTAAACGCATGAGAAAACTAGCTCTTTTTTTGACATGCGCTTTGCTGTTCGTAGCTCAAGCGTATGCTCAAAATTCTCGAAACGTTACCGGTAAGGTAACTGACGATAAAGGTACACCTCTAGTGGGTGTTACCGTGAGTGCTGTAGGGCAAACAAAAAATGCATTAACAGACAACTCGGGTTCATTTTCAATTCAAGTAACAGAAAAAGTAAGAACCTTAAGAATGAGTTACGTTGGCTTCAACTCTAAAGAAGTGAATGTTAACGGAAAATCAACTGTAACTGTAGTTTTATCTCAAGAAGATAAAACTTTGAACGAAGTAGTTGTGGTAGGTTATGGTACACAAAAAAGAAGAGAAATCACTGGTAGTATTGCTAGTGTGAAAGGAGATGCGGTGGCAAATAAACCAACACAAAGTTTCGAACAAGCTTTGGGTGGACGTGCTGCTGGCGTACAAGTAGTTATTCCAAGTGGTGTATTGAATGCGCCTCCGGTTTTGAGAATTAGAGGTGCTAACTCTATCTCTTTATCTTCTTATCCTTTGATTGTTGTGGATGGTGTACCTGTATTTACTGGTGATGGTAGTTCTACTAACGCCGCAAGTAACGTGTTATCATCTATCAATCCAAATGATATCGAAAGTGTAGACGTAGCAAAAGATGCCGCTGCAACAGCTATCTATGGTAGCCGTGCTGCAAATGGTGTATTATTTATTACTACTAAAAAAGGTAAACCTGGTCGTTCTAAAGTTACTTTAGATAGTTGGGTTGGTTTTAGTAATCCACAACGTTTACAAAAAGTTTTAGATGCTCAACAGTATACGGATTATAAAAATGAAGCTTTGCGTAACGCAGGTACCTACAATGCAGATAAAAATGCATTTGCAACAACTATTGGTCCTGATGGAAAGATTATCAATACAAATTGGGCTGATATTGTATACCGTCAAGGTTTACAACATAGCAACACAGTAAGTTTATCTGGCGCAAACGAGTCTACTAGTTATTATTTCTCTACTGGTTATACTGAGCAACAAGGTATTATCAATAGAAACGATTTTAAACGTTTAACCTTATTGATGAATGTTGACCACAAAGCTGGCAAGTTCTTTACAATGGGAGGTAAAATTCAATATACAAGTGATCAAAATACTGCTGCTACAAGCTCTGGCTCATTAGGTGATGCCTTTGCTACTGCAGGTTTGGGACGTGTTGCATTAGTTACTGCGCCAAACGTAGGCCCTTTTAATGCGGATGGCACTTATAACCAAGCAAGTGGTTTGATTGGCGTTATGGGTAATAAGCTTGGACAGGTTGGATTTTATAACCCACAAATCACTATGGATCTAAATAGATCAAATAGTTATGGCGAGCATTTAATTAGTAATTTATATGCACAATTCAAGCCTGTAAATTGGTTGGCTATCAGAACACAATATGGCTTAGACTATTTTATGGTAGATAATGATTTCTTCGCTCATCCATTATCTGGCGAAGGATTTTCAACTACTGGTTCAACTTCAGCTATCTTTAATAAGAACAAGCGTTGGGTATGGACAACAACTGCACAATTTGATAAAGTGTTTGCTGATAAACATAATGTAAGTGCATTGGTTGGTATTGAGCAACAAAAATCAGATCAAAACAGTTATGGACTTAATCGTGTAACTGTATCTGATCCTGCATTTACGAATATTCAAGGTGGATGGGCTACTCCAAACACGGCAGGTTTAAGTATTGGTGAAAACTATTTATATTCTGAGTTTGCTCGTGCACAGTATAACTATAATAGAAAATATTTCTTAACAGCCAACATTCGTAGAGATGGAGCTTCTCAATTAGGTGTGAATAGCAAGTATGGTACTTTCTGGGGCGTTTCTGCGAGCTGGGATGTATTAACTGAGCAATTTGCTCAAAACTTAAAGCTTGATCAAACATTTAGTACTTTAAGACTTAGAGCAAGTTATGGTAAGGTAGGTAATATTGGTGGCTTAGGTAACTTTGCATCATTATCTACATTTAGCTCTGGATTATATGGCGGTGGCGCAACAGTTGCTTACAGCCAAGCTGGTAACCCGAACCTTACTTGGGAGACAAGTAATAAAACAGATGTGGGTATCAATTTTGGTTTGTTCAAAGATCGTTTAACAGCAGAGATTGGTTATTATAATAGTGATAACAATGGTTTATTATTATTTGTGCCACAACCTCCTTCTGCAGGTTTACCTTCAACCATTCCTTCGAACGTAGGTGCTATGTACAACAGAGGATTTGAATTTGATATCAAATACAACGTGGTAGATAAGAAAGACTTCTCTTGGAATACTTCATTTAACTTATCTACTAACGATAATAAAGTGTTGTCTTTGGCAGATGGTATTACTAATATTATTGGTTCTACTGGTGGTTTGGAGAATCCAAGTATTACAGCTCCAGGTTATCCAATCGGTATGTTGTTCGTAACAAGAACAGCTGGTGTAGATCCTGCGACTGGTCGTAGAATTTTCATCAATAACCAAGGTAAGCAAGTATTCTTCCAACATGTGGCACCTGCTGGTCAGCAGCGCTTTATGTATGCAGATGGTACTACTGCTCCTACAGTAAGTAGTGCAGATGCGGTTATCTATAAAAATACCAATGCAAAAATATTTGGTGGATGGGAAAACAACTTCAGATTCAAAAACTTTGAATTGAATGCATTGTTGACTTACCAAATGGGTAACTACTTGTATTATGGTACACAGGCTGGTTTAAGAGACCAACGTTTCTGGAACAATGAAGTGGGTGTGTTAAATAGATGGCAGAAAATCAATGATATTACTGAATTTCCAAAACCAGTTTTTGGAGACAACGTATCAAACGGATCTTCTTTCCCTCTTGATATTAACGTATTCAAAGGAGACTTTGTTAAATTAAGAACATTAACACTTGGTTACAATGTACCTAAGTCTTATATCGAAAAAGCAAAAATCTCTAACCTTCGTTTTTATGTTTCAGGAAACAACTTGTTAATCTTAACTAAATATCCAGGTCCAGATCCAGAGGTTTCTTCAAACGGAAACGGAACGACTAACTTTGGTATTGACAGAAACACAGTTGCTAACCAACGTACTATTACGATTGGCATAAACGTTGGATTCTAATTGTTAAACTATTAATTCAAAAAAATGAAAAAGAACCTATTATATATTTTGATGGCAGCAGGTTTGGTTCAAATGACCTCATGTGCCAAAGAAACTTTTGTGAATCCGGTTCCTACCAACGTAATCTCTGATCTTACTGCATTTGATAGTAAGGACAGAATCGAAGGTCAGGTTCGTTCTATCTATGCATCTATTAAGAATGCTGGAATGTACGGAGGACGATATCAAATTTTTAATGATATCCGTGGAGGAGATTTCAATAACGAGAGAACCAACGTGGTTACTGGTTTTGATGTTTGGAACTATACACCTTCCAACAGCTCAACTAACTCGGTTCAAAACCATTGGTCAAGAGCTTATTATGTAATTAACTTGGCGAATGTGTTTTTAGATGGTATGGCTACTAAAGGCACTGCTATTGTTGGTGCAACCGTATCTAACAACTATCAAGCTGAAGCTCGTTTATTAAGAGCAATGAGCTATTATTCTCTATTACAATTGTACGCTCGTCCTTATTGGGATGGTAATGGCTCTAAGCCAGGTGTGCCTTTGCGATTAAAGGGTAATACTGGTTCTGATGATTATGCATTGGCAAGAGCAAGTGTAGGCGAAGTGTACAATCAGATTTTAGCTGATCTGAATTTTGCTGAAGCAAATTTGCCACTTACTAATAGCTCTGCAACGAATAATACCATTCGTGCACATCGTAATACTGCTATTGCACTTAAAACCAGAGTGTATTTAAGTATGCGTAAGTATGCTGAAGTAGTAACAGAAGCAAATAAAATTGTAAGTGCTACAGCTCCATTCAAAGCAACAACAGGTGTTGCTCACGAATTACAAGCTGATGTTACCAATGTATTTAAAACGTATACAACTACAGAATCCATCTTGTCTATGCCTTTTGCTTCCAATGAAACACCAGGTACACAAAACCAATTAGGATATTATTATGGACCAGCTGCCTTCAATGGCGGTAATGGCGAATACTCTTTACTTCCAACTGGTATTGTGGCAAGCACTGAATGGAAGTCAACAGACAAAAGAAGAAATATGGTTGCCGTTTACACTGGCAAGAGTTACTTGACAAAGTATAGCGTTGCGTCTGTGTTTACAGATTTTGCACCTGTAATTCGTTATGCAGAGGTTTTATTGAATTTAGCAGAAGCAAAAGTTCGCTCTACTGGCACAGTTGATGCACAATCAATTGCTTTATTAAATGCAATTCGCGGACGTTCTGATGCATCTACTGTATTCAAAGCAGCGGATTTCGCTAATGCAGATGCTTTAGCGGACGCTATTGTAAATGAAAGAAGAATTGAATTCTTGGGAGAAGGTTTAAGAGGAACAGATCTAACTCGTTTAGGTTTGCCTTTACCTGCTAAGCCAGGAGTTGCAGCAATTCCAGCTACTGCACAACAGTATATTTGGCCAATTTCATCTACAGAATTATTGTTGAACAAACTATGTGTTGACAATTAATTTTATCTAATTGATATTAAAAATCCAGCTAGTTTACTAGCTGGATTTTTTTGTCATACACTTTACATTAAGACTTATATGTGCAATAGCAACTTACTTAATTTATTAGATAATTAGAATGGTTTAAAATAATTGAAGGCCAAAATAACCAATTGCTGTGAATAAGGCACATCTTAAAAGTACCCCTAAGCTGCACCAAAATACCATTTTATTAGTAGGTACGTTAAAACCAACGCCAATGCCAATACTTATTGGTGCTCCAACGGTCATGGTACCCAATAGGCCTAAGCCAATTACGCCGTACTTCTCCCAAATTTTTAAAGCGAATCCTGGCTCCTTTGCAACCTTTTGATCTTTTACAGTTCTAAATTTATGTAGCCATTTTTTAATGATATCTCCTAGGTAAGCTGCAACAAAGACACCAATTAAACCTCCCAAAACACTGTACAAGAAAATTTCTATGGGACTTATTTTAAAAGCAAATCCAGCAGGGATTGCTGCATATATTTCAAAAGTGGCTAATCCAATTACAGTAAGAATCTTATAAATCATTTTGTCTGGAAATTTCTGCTGAGGCGTAAAGGTAGCATTAAGTATTCAATGTACTAATCCATAATGAAAAAGTAATCAAATAGTAAAATAAAAAGGGTTTACGATGATTAAATCGTAAACCCTTTATCTTGTTGATATAACTAATAAAACTACTTCTTCATTATTTTGGCAACACAACAGCATCCACTACATGAATTAAACCATTGTTTGCAGTTAAGTCAGTTGCAATTACGGTAGAAGTTGCGCCTTTCTCATCCGTTAAGATTACTTTTCCTTCTTTAATAGAGGCAACTAGGTTACCGCCACTTACTGTTTTTAAAGTAACTGAACCACCACCATCTTTAATTGCTTTGACTACTGCCGCAGCATTGAAGCTACCTGCTATTACATGGTATGTTAAAACTTTAGCTAAAGTCGCCTTGTTTTCCGCTTTAAGTAGAAATTCTACAGTTCCAGCTGGAAGTTTTGCAAATGCTGCGTTCGTTGGAGCAAATACAGTAAAAGGGCCTGTGCTTTGTAAAGTTGATACTAGGTCTGCAGCTTTTACAGCAGCAACCAATGTAGTATGGTCGTTAGATCCAACTGCAACATCTACGATTGTTTTTTGAGCATTCACAGCAATTGTACTAGCAACAAAAGTGAAGAGAGCAAGAAATAAATTTTTAGTTTTCATTATAATATGTTTCCATTAATAACATCAAATTGAGTGAATAGTTCATTTCAACACTAAACATTAATGGAGTTATTATGTAGAAGTTTGACAGTCAATGGTTTAATCAACCAATATATTTTAGTACTCTTTTTAAAAAAGATTAAGCTTATATTTAAATACCATTAAAAATTTATGAACAAATTTCTGCAAATAGCAAGTAGTAACTTTGATGCATTATTTAGTTCAAATAATATCAGAAAAATTGAGTTACTACTTCTAAGAATTGCAGTATTTGCTTTTGTTATACATCTTTTAGTCATTTTTGTAAGTAATTATTTTAACAACTATGAGTATAGCTATTTAAAAGCTATTTATACACCTTTTAGTTTTATTCTTTTTTATGAAGTTTTTTTGCTTGTAATTATCATACCAAGTTCTATTTCAGAGTTTATTGGAAAGCAATTTGAAGTCATCACATTAATAACATTGAGAAGTTTCTTTCATGACATTGCAGATTTCAATATTGAAGAAGCAATTGATTTTAAAACACCCGCATTCATAAGTTTAATTTTTGACCTTGGAGCTTCCTTGGTAATGTTGGGGTTGACAATAGTGTATTATAAAATTTATAATATTAACTACAAAACAGACTCTATTAAAGAGCTTAATAAATTCATCAATATTAAAAAAGTGGTTTCCTTGTGCATGATACTAGTATTGTCCATATTAAGTATTATTAGCTTATTCAATTGGTCTTTGGATATGATAGAGGCTGTAAAAATGAATAGTAATTATCCAAATCCCAATACAGTATTTTATGAAGATTTCTTTTCTATCATGATATTTGTAGATGTCTTATTGTTAATTATATCTTTCACATTTCATTCTTCTTTTTTTATCATTTTCAGAAATGCAAGTTTTATAATTACAACTATTTTATTACGAATTTCATTAACTATTGAGAAACCAATGAATTATATCATTATCATTATTGGATTTTTATTCGCAATCATCACATTTTTATTATACCGATTTAGGTACAATCATTTAAAAAAGAGTTAAAATTTGCTTCTATTTATATTTTATTTATTAAAATATATTTCTAAGTTAAACCTATTCGAAAACTCTTAATTTGGTGCCTGTTAAAGTTGTATTGTATTGTTTTAATGACTGCGCTGCTGGTCCATTTGCCACAGAACCATTTAGATTAAAATTAGATCCATGTAAAGCACAGTAAAATTTGCTAGTATTACTTCTGTAAACCAATGCCGCACCTTGATGTGTACATATAGAACTCACTGCTATGATTTCATTATCTGTGGCTCTAGCTATAATTATTTTTGATTCATTGTATATAGCAAAACCACCTACATTTTTTAGTACGTCATATGGGGCAGTGTTTATATCTATAACAAAATCAACTTTGTTACTAGAATTGTTCCCACTATTTGAATTAGGGGGAGTATTTGAAGAATTTGAACTTGCTTCATCTTTAGAACAGGACTGCATACATCCAAAAATGAGTATAGCTGCTCCACTAAGGCCTACTTTTTCAATGAATTCTTTCCTTTCCATTTTATCTCTTTTTATTATTGATAAAACAAATGTTCAAACGATTTGTTTAAACTAGAAGTAAATTAGTTGTACATTGAATTCAAATCTCTAATTATCATGAAGATTCATTTTTTAACTATATTATTAATTCTATTGATAAGCAATCAGTTGTATTCTCAAAATGATACCACCCTACAGTTTAATGCTTTGGATACCAATCAGATTGATTCTTCCATACTATTGCCTCAGAAAATGTTAATTACCCAATCCTTACTATGGGGTAAGAATGGGCTATTGAATAATACATTCGGAAATGGGGATAGATTAAAAGAAAGAACCATTCAATTAAATATCAGACGAAAAATGCTAAATGTACACCAATTGGGAGGGTTTTTGACGCTTGGCGGAATGCTTGCCCAAGGAATTGTTGGAAGTCAACTATATAGAGGTGACTATAAGGTGAAAGAATTACATGAAAATTTAGGAACCGCCATCAATGTAAGCTATGGTATTACTGCTATGAATAGTTTATTTACCCCGCCTGCTGTTTTCCAAAGAGATAAAAAAATAAGTTCAATGCGACTACATAAGTGGCTTGCTGTGGTTCATTTATCTGGCATGATTGCTACAAATATTTTAGGAAATAGAATAGAACAGGATATTACCTTAAAACCATGGCATAGGGCAGCAGCCTATACAACATTTGCAAGTATGGCAGCCTCAATGATTGTTATCAAATTTTAATCTACTTATATTATGCTGACTTTTATTTTGATGATTCTAGCGCCACTTTGGTTTAACCCTAAACCCATTCAAGAACCCTTGTTAGAGAAAAGTAGCATTACCTATCACATGAAGCATAAGCTTCATGAGTGGGACGGAGTTTCGGATAAATTAAAAATTCAAGCTATTTGGGATAAATCTATTTCAAATAGTAAGATTACTAAAATTGCAGTATTAACAAAAGTCAGCAGCTTCAATAGTGGTTTGTCTAATAGAGATAGTCATATGATTGAAGTGTTGGATGCCTTAACTTATCCTAATATAATTTTTAACAGTACTAGTATTATTTATACTCAAAATGATATTTTGGTAAAAGGTCAGTTACAATTTCATGGTGTTACTCAGCAAATTGCCTTTAATGCAAAACAACTTTTTATAGATGACAATCTTATTTTTGAAGGCAGCTTTCCAGTATTGTTAGAAGATTACAAAGTTAAAAGGCCATCTTTATTGTTTGTAAAAGCTGAAAATGAAATTCAAATTAAATTCAAAATTTATTTCAAACAATAAAGACTATTTTACCTGAAGATGAAAATCAAGATATTTCAACCAATCCTTTTCTATTTTCTGATAGCATTTTACCTTTTTGCCGGGTACAATCATTTTGCGAATCCCTCTTTTTATTTACCCATCATTCCGCCATACTTATCAGATTGGGCAAGTCTAATAAATATATTATCTGGTGCCATAGAAATAATTTTAGGCATATTACTTATGCCTAAATATACAAGACCATATGCGGCAAAAGGCATTATCATTTTATTAATTTTATTTATCCCCTCGCATATTTATTTTATTCAAAAAGGCAATTTTAAATTAGGATCAATTAATATTTCACCTGTTCTCTCTTGGTTTCGTTTGTTGATAGGACAACCAATTTTAATGCTATGGGCTTGGTGGGCAAGTAAAGTAGATATGAAAATAATTTAATGTCCCCTATTTTATTTTTTGATTAACTCGAAGTAGGTAACTACGAATCTGTCTTTAACAACAGATCCTTGAACTTTAGCCTTCTTGATAGCGTTACAAAATCCCTCTTTATCATGTGCATCTCCATGATCGTCAATACCTGTTCCATCCACAAAGTAGTTTTTACCATTAAATTTTACTGCTAAAAGACACCCATCTCCTTTCATTTTAAACATACAAGTTCCACAGGTAGTTTCTAACTCGTAAGTAGGTTTTTTGGGGTTGTATATTAATTTTTTACTTACATTTTCTTGTGCATTGGTTAAATTAAATAATAACATTGCAAAAAAACAAAATATACTTTTTCTCATTATAATTGATTTTAATACGATTGTGTGTTAAATTAAAAATACTGTAAAGTTTAGTTCAAATTATAAATAATAATAGAAATTCCCAATATCGGAATTGATTGTATAAGTTTAAATAGTTGGCCAAAGGCACAAATAGTTTAAAAATGCCTAATTTTGTCTATTGTTCGAAGCTATTTAAAACAACCAAAAATGAAAAAAATATTCATCCTCACTGTCTTATCCTTTGTTGCAATCATTGGGCATGCTCAAATTTCTAAGGCAGAGTTAACTGCAACAGGACTTACATGCTCCATGTGCTCTAAGGCAACTTATAAGCAATTAATGTCTATATCCGAGGTAGAAAAAGTTGAACCAGACTTAAATAATACAGCATTCATCATTTATTTTAAAAATGGTAGTGCTGCTAAGATGAGCGATATAAAAGAGAAAGTTGAAGATGCTGGTTTTTCTGTTGGCGAATTGGTGGTTACTTTTAATTTTAAAAATCAGTTAGTAGAAAATAACAGCACATTTCAGCTAGACGACATCAAGTATACCTTTATGGATTCTAAACCAGGTATTTTAACCGGAGAGGTAAAAGCAAAAATTCTAGATAAAGGTTATATTGTTGATAAAGAGTTTAAGCAAATTTCTAAAATAGCAAAACAATACCCTTCTTATCCATCTGTTGCTAAAAATGCATATCATATTAAGTTATTGTAATATGAAAAAAAATCTATTATTTGTATTCCTGCTTATATATATAACAGGATTTTCTCAAGAACTTTTCGTTTTTACTGAACCTGCTAGTAACATGCCTGCAAAATCGTTTGGTATTAGAGATATGAATGCTTTTATGTATGAGAAGGATGGTAAGCTGAACTACCATAATATGCCAGAACTAATGTGGGGCATCAATAAAAAGTGGATGGTTCATGCCCAAGGATTTATAAGCAATAGGCAGGATGGTGGTTTTGAAACAGAGGGCGGTAGTTTATATGCCAAGTATCGTTTCTTTAGCCAAGATGATGTACAAAGTCATTTTAGAATGGCTCTGTATGGCAGATATAGTTTAAATAGAGCTGATATACATCAGCAAGAAATTGAGACAATGGGGCATAATTCAGGGTATGAAGCCGGATTTATTGCTACTCAATTATTACACAAAGTTGCTATCAGTAGTTCGATAAGTTATGAGAGGGCTTTAGACAATAAACCTAATTATACTTTCCCATTGACAGAAAGTAATAGCGCTATGAATTATACTTTTTCTATAGGTAAATTGATGTATCCTAAAAAGTATACTAATTATAACCAAACGAATATCAATTTCATGATTGAACTTCTTGGACAGCGTTTGAATGGCAACCAAAAATCTTATTTGGATATTGGTCCATCCCTACAATTTATCATTAATAGTCAAGCTAGAATAGACATTGGCTATAGACAGCAACTTTACTCAACTATGGAGCGTACTGCGCCAAATGGAATGATTTTCAAGTTAGAGTATTTATTTTTTAATGCCTTCAGGTAGTTTCATGCTCATAAACTTTTTCCTGGTTAGACATTCTTAATAGTTAGGTATTTTGAACTATTAAATAATAAATAGGCATACCAATAGTGATATTTACTGGGAAGCTTATTGCGAGTGCCATAGGCAAGAGAATGCCTGGATTTGATTGTGGAACTGAAATTTTCATTGCAGCAGGAACAGCAATATAAGAAGCGCTTGCTGCTAATATTGAAAAAATAAATCGATTCGAAATATCTGAAGTTACCGAAGAACTTAATGCTGCTACGATACAACCATTAATAAGCGGAATTAAAATTGCAAATACAATTGGGAACCATCCAAAGGAGAAGAAAGATTTTAATTTTTTCCCGCTGGAAATACCCATATCTAGTAAGAAAATTGCCAAG
>CANHUW010000003.1 GCA_947463975.1 Bacteroidota bacterium | reverse complement strand
TCATGATTCGCAATAGGCACGGTAATAGGTGAAGCGTTCAATGTTTTTTCAAAAACATATAAAGGCAAGCTTCCTCCTAATGTTGGAAGTAATACGGGGTTTTCAGAAGTAGCAGATTGGATTGCTTTAGAAATTCGTTTCACATATACGTTATCCATGGATGTCTTTTGTGCATTGTATCCATCAGAAGCCACTACCATACAAATTTTTTCATACTGCTTTCTTTGTTCATCAGTGGGTTCTTTAGCTGTTACAAAAAAACCTTGCGCTTTAATATGATCAATCACTTTATCTTGTTGACGCTTCCAGTCATTCCCTTTTACCAATCTTAAATCAATAGAAGCAATGGCTTTAGTAGGAATAACATTGGCAGAATTTTTACCAACGCCAGCACTTTGAATACCATTCACATTTAAAGAAGGTAATTGTAAGGCGTCATTTAATGCGCCTGTTCTTTCTGTAGCTTTAATTCCCAATTCATTCTTTAATTGATCTTCTACTGCAGGTACTTTTGATAAAGCCTCCTTTTCTGCAGCAATTAATGGAGTCACATCATCATAAAAGCCTTTAATGGTAATTTCTCCTTTTTCATTTTTCATGCTTGCTAATAATCTAGCCAATTCCATTGCAGGGTTTAATACCCAATTGCCATAATGGCCAGAATGCAAAGGACGCTTAGGACCAAACACGGTTAGTTCCAAATGAGTATCCCCTCTCACACCCATGACCAATTGTTTTTTAGAAGATTGATGAACAGGTCCATCACAAATAATCCATAAATCTGAATTAAATGTTGACTGATATTTATTTAAAATTTGTTCCAAATTGGGCGAACCGGCTTCTTCCTCCCCTTCAAAAAAGAATTTAATATTTACTGAAGGTGCAATGCCTAATTTTTTTAAAGTAGCATAGCCATTAATAATAGCCACCACCCCTGCTTTATCATCAGAAGCTCCTCTTGCATAAATTCTTGCATTAGGATCATAGGATTTTCCTTTTTCTGCCCATGCAGCTACAGTACCTCCTAGATCAATGGATGTACTATATAAACTAGGCCTAAAGGGATGTACCCCTTTATACCATTTAGTAGTGTCTACTGGTTGTCCATCATAATGCGCATAAAAAATGATGGTCTCTTTTGCACCAGGCACTTTGACTTCTCCATAAACTACTGGAGGCACATTGGATTTATCTAATGTGAGTAAGCTAGTGTTTTGAATCCCTTTAGATTGCATGTACTGCATGATCCAATGAGCATTGTCTTTTAATCCAGCTGGAGTAGCCGCCACATTAGGTATACTTAATAATGTAGTAAACTCATTGACTAATTCAAATTGATTGTTATCAATCTCTCTGTTAATTTTTTCTTGTTGTGTTTGTGCAAAAGAAATATTTGCTGATGCGATCAATACAATGATTGCAATCAGGCTTGCTATTATTTTTCTCATAATTTAATTTGACAGTTTGAAGCCCGAATTTTTTGAAACTCCTAATTTATTTACCCAAATGGTTGTTCAATAGATGGGCTCAACTTAGAAAAGAAATGAGGACCATCTTCTGCAATGTATAAACAATCTTCCAGTCTTATTCCAAATTCACCAGGAATAGAAATGGTTGGCTCATCACTAAAACACATACCTACTGCCATGGGTGTTTTATTTCCTTTTACAAAATTGGTCCATTCGTGTCCTTCTAAACCAATGCCATGACCAGTTCTATGAGGCAAACCTGGTAATTTATAATTTTTATTGAAGCCATGATTTTCAATAACTGCTCTAGCAGCAGCATCCACTACTTCACATGGTGCTCCAATTTTAATGGCAGCAAATGCAGCGTTTTGTGCTTCTTGTTCTAGGTTCCAAACATCGATTTGTCTTTGTGTTGGTTTACCCACCACAATTGTTCTTGTAATATCCGAAGCATACCCTTCACAACTCGTTCCACCATCTACCATGACTACATCTCCTTCATAAATAGTTTGAGGTACAATACTTCCATGTGGCAATGCAGAATACTTTCCTACTTGTACAGATGCACCTCCACTAAAACCTAATTTTCTGAATGCTGCACTGATATTCGTACTTAATTCAGTTTGTGACATACCTGGTCTAATTGTTGCAAATGCTGCTTTGTATGCTTCAATAGTTACATCACTTGCTCTTTGCATTAAAGCCAATTCTGTTTTGGTCTTATACATTCTACATCCAGCAGTAACTGGAGTAGCATCTACTATTTCAAAACCAGTAGCTATTTTTTTAACCCCATCCGCAATAAAAAATCTCACACGCTCTTCCATTCCAATACGATGATGTTTCACGCCTTTGTCTTTAATCACACCAACAATCACTTCATACGGACTTTCATGCTCTTCCCAACATCTTAGCTCAGTTCCAAAAGCAGGATTGATTAATTCCATTGCTCTGTCTTCTTCAAATTTTGGGCAGATATAAGCAATACTTCCTTTAGATGGAATAACTATCCCAAATGTTCTTTCACTTTGGCCCCAGCGCATTCCAGTGAAATAAAAACAAGAAACGGTCCCTTCTAAAAAAATGGCATCTATGTTAAGTTGATCCATTAATTGTTGTGCCTTGGCAATTCTTTGTTTGCGCTCGACATCGGTAATAGGCACAATACCATCCGTCATCGGCTGAAGGCGCTCAATAATGGAGGGAATATCAGATTCTGAATGTGTCTTTTGTACACTTTTGCCATATAATGGACTACTTAAGGTTACCGCTCCAGCTGATAATGCAGCCATGCTTAAAAATGATCTTCTATTTTGTGCCATTGGTATATATTTTCATTGGTGTATTATAAAGGTATAAATAAAAATAATAGCTTAAAAAACTTTACATTTAAACTTCTATTCAAATTTAAATTACTTCGTTTTGCAGTTCAAATCAATTATCAGTTCAATTGCTTTCTTATTCATTGTATTTATTTCTAACGCTCAAAAAATAAATAGTCAGTTTAAATATTATATACAAAAGACCTCAGAAAAAATTACGATTGATGGTATCATGAATGAAGCTGTTTGGAAAAACGCTCAGGTCACAGCTCCTTTTTCAATGGTATTGCCAATGGATACAAGTTTAGCAAAGGTTCCTACTGAAGTTAGAATGACTTACGATAACGACAATCTATACATCATTGCTACATGTTATAAAGTAGGTGCAGGACAAGACATGGTAGAGTCGTTGAAAAGAGATTGGAATTTTGGCAAGAATGATAATTTTATTTTGTTCATGGATACCTATGGAGACCTTACCAATGGTTTTGCATTTGGAGCCAATGCTGCAGGTGCTCAATGGGATGGAACCATGTTTGATGGAGGAAGTGTTGATTTAAACTGGGATAATAAATGGACCTCCAGTGTTACTAATGATGCAAATAGATATATCTGGGAGGCCTCTATTCCATTTAAATCAATAAGATACAAAGCAGGTATTATGGAATGGGGTATCAATTTTGGTAGAAACGATTTAATAACTACCGAAAAATCAAGCTGGGCGCCTGTTCCAAGACAATTTCCTACTGCTTCTTTAAACTACACCGGATCATTGATTTGGGATGCTCCCCTACCAGAACATCAAAATAATTTTTCATTAATCCCTTATTTGAAATCTAGTACTTCAAAAGAATTTGCCAACAATGCTGGCACTAAACTAAATGCACCAACATTGAATAGAACAGATGTTGGATTGGATGCAAAAATAAGTTTAACCTCTTCTTTAAATTTAGATTTAACGATACATCCAGATTTTTCTCAAGTGGAGGTGGATAGACAGGTTACCAATCTAAGCAGATTTGAATTATTCTTTCCAGAAAGAAGACAATTTTTCTTAGAAAATGCAGATTTATTTTCCAATCTGGGATATGAAAATGTAAGACCCTTTTTCTCTAGAAGAATTGGATTGAATAGCAATATTGATTTTGGTGCAAGAATGAGTGGTAGACTAGACAAGAATTGGCGTATCGGTATTATGGATATGAAAACAAGCGCAGATGAATCAAAAAACCTATTGGCTCAAAACTTTGCTGTTGTTGCCTTACAAAGAAAATTATTTAAGAGATCCAATCTGGAGGTTTTTTATATAGATAAAACACAATTAGGTGATCCGATCAATAATACTGCTGTTATAGGAAATAGATTCAATAGAAATATTGGATTTGAATTTATGTTAGCTCCAAAAAATAACACTTGGTCTGGAAAAACGATTTTGATAAAATCTTTTACACCCAATAAATCTGGAGACGATTTTTTAAATGCAGGCAATCTGCAATACAGCAGTAAGAATTGGATTATTTCTTGGCAACATGAAATTGTAGGAAATAACTTTAATGCAGAAGTGGGTTATATTCCAAGAAACAATTATGTTAAAATAAACCCAAGTATTACAAGATTATTTTTCCCAAAAAAAGGCAATATTTTATCTCATGGTCCGCAGTTTTTGACTACTTATTATTATAATACTGCACTAGAACAAACGGATAATACAAAATCATTTACCTACTTAATTACTTATAGAAATAAAAGTACCCTAAGTGGTGTGGTTCAAAATGACTATGTAGAATTATTAGCTCCATTTGATCCCACCAGAATAGGCAAACAACCATTAGCCGCGAATACAAAACACCAATGGAGTACAATAGGTTTTGATTTTATATCTGCTCCACAGCATAGATTCACCTATACATTATCTAGCAGAACCGGTGGATATTATGCAAATGGTAAATTATTTAGCTTGACTGCAAATATTGGCTATAGAATACAACCTTATGTTAATATAGATATTTCTAGCACATATAATCATATTGATTTACCGCAACCATGGGGGAAAAATAATTTTTTGTTAGTAGGTCCTAAAGTAGATATAACAATGACGAATACATTATTTTTTACTACCTTTTTTCAATACAATGAGCAAACTACTAATATCAACTTTAATACAAGATTTCAGTGGAGATACAAACCTGCCTCTGATTTATTTATTGTATATACTGACAATTATTATATAGGGCCTGTTTTTGTAAAAAACAGAGCAGTGGTTTTAAAATTTACTTATTGGTGGAATAAATAAAAATAAACAAAAATGAAAAAATTAATCAGTCTAAGATTTGTTTTGATCTTATTATGTTTTCTATCTGTTGGTGCTACAGCTTGGTCTAAAGTAAGATTGCCCAACATCATTGGATCACATATGGTTTTACAACAAAAATCAAAAGTCAAATTATGGGGATGGGCTGCAGCATCTGAGTCAATCACCATTAAAACAACTTGGGATACAACTACCTATAAAGTGATAGCTACCAATGGTGCCAATTGGGAAACGGAAATTAACACACCAGCAGCCGGAGGAAGTTATACGATCACCATCGAGGGTGAAAATAAAATAATATTAGAAGATGTGTTGATTGGTGAAGTATGGGTATGTAGTGGACAAAGCAACATGGAATGGTCTGGAGATCAAGATTTAAAAGAATCAATTGATGAAGCACCCAAAGCAAATCAACCTGAAATACGATTATTTTATGTAAATAAATCTACCTCTCTTTATCCTCAAGATAATGTAGAAGGCAAATGGGTTGTATGTAGTCCAGAATCTATGATACATTTTAGTGCCATTGGTTACTTCTTTGGTAAAAAAATAAATAGTAGCATAAAAACACCTGTTGGTTTAATTAATTCAAATTGGGGTGGCACACCTGCTGAAACATGGACTCCTGCTTATGTCATTGAGAAAGATCCAATCATTAAAAAAGGAGCGGAAAGTTTAGGGCAATACGCATGGTGGCCCAGCAATACTGCAATTGCATATAATGCAATGATTGCGCCACTCACTAAATTTTCAATCAGTGGTGTATTATGGTACCAAGGGGAAAGTAATGTTAGTAGTTATTATTCCTATGAACAATTATTTACTGGAATGATTGACGCATGGAGAGCTGCATGGAATAAAAATTTTCCATTCTATTTTGTGCAAATAGCTCCTTATACTTATGGTAATAATATCAATGGCGCACTGCTAAGAGAAACTCAAACTAAGGCATCCAAACATCCGAATACTGCCATGGTGGTAGTTTCTGACCTTGTTCCTGATACCACCAATATTCATCCAACTTTAAAAATTGAAGTAGCTAATAGATTGGCAAACATTGCTTTAAAGCATATATATAATCAAAATATAGGCGTTGTCAACGGGCCACTCTATGAATCATTACAAATAGAAAAAGATAAGGTTACCCTAAGTTTTTCAAATATTGGGTCTGGTTTAATGTGTAAGGATAAAGAATTAAGTCATTTTGAAATTGCAGGAGCAGATCATCTTTTTTTACCAGGAACTGCAAAAATTATTGGAGATAAAATTATAGTCAGCAACAAAAATATAAAATCCCCAGTAGCGGTTAGATATGCGTTCAATAATACAGCTATAGGAAATGTATTTAATAAAGAGGGCTTGCCTTTAAATTTGTTTAGAACAGATAATTGGTAAGAATGGTATAAGTTTTAGTGATGTTTTGTAGTATATTTAGTATCTATAAAACAAGCTTATGAATAGTATTTGCACATTTAATCGAAAGGGTTCAACCAAAATGGTTAGAGCCCTTTTTTTATTGGTAACATTAATGACTAGTGCTTCTATACAAGCACAAACAATGGATCAATCTTTGTTTGCCGGATTAAAATACAGAAATATTGGACCACACAGAGCTGGAAGAACAGTAGGTATTTCTGGAGTAGCATCACAGCCTAATATTTTTTATATTGGTGTGAACAATGGTGGTGTTTGGAAGACCACTGATTATGGCCATACATGGAATCCGATTTTTGATGCACAAAAAACAGGATCAGTTGGTGATGTAATTGTTGCTCCCTCTAATCCTAATGTAATTTATGTTGGTAGTGGTGAAGGTATTCAAAGACCTGACTTATCTATTGGAGATGGATTATATAAATCTATAGACGCCGGAAAAACTTGGATGCATTTAGGTTTAAAGGATGCACAGCAAATAGGCGGATTAAGCGTTGATCCAAATAATGAAAATAGAATTTTTGTTGCAGCATTAGGTCATCCTTATGGTCCTAACAAAGAAAGGGGCGTTTATAGAAGTTTAGATGGTGGTAAAACATTAGAACAAGTTTTATATATCGATGAAAATACTGGAGCAGTGCAAGTAATGATTGATCCTAATCATCCTAATATTGTATTTGCTACTATGTGGGCTGCAAGACAAGGTCCTTGGGAAAATGGCGCTTGGAATGGAGAAGCAAGTGGATTGTATAAATCTACGGATGGAGGAAACACTTGGAGAAAGATTGAAAAAGGTTTTCCAACAACAAAAGAAGACGGATTAGGAAGAATTGGATTTACGATTGCACAAAGTAATTCTACTAGAATGTATGCAACAGTAGATGCAGAAAAAAAAGGAGGCATATATAGAAGTGATGATAGTGGTGAGTCTTGGTATTTACTTACCGAAGACCCTAGATTCTGGGGAAGAGGAAGTGATTTTGCAGAAGTGAAAACAGACCCTACGAATGAAGATGTTATATACTCAGCCAATGTGGTGATGTGGAAGTCGGTTGATGGAGGTCATCAATGGACAGGCATTAAAGGTGCTCCTGGAGGAGATGATTATCACAGAATTTGGATCAACCCAACCAATCCAAAAATTATTGCGATGGGTGTAGATCAAGGCGGTATCATTACTGTAAATGGTGGTGAAACCTATTCAAGTTGGTACAATCAAGCCACCGCCCAGTTTTATCATGTAAGCACTGACAATGCTTTTCCTTATAATGTATATGGTGGTCAACAAGAAAGTGGCTCGGTAGGAATTGCCTCAAGATCTAATGATGGCAATATTACATTTAGAGAATGGCATCCTGTTGGTGTAGAAGAATACGGTTATGTTGCCGCAGATCCTTTAGATCCTAATATTATTTACGGAGGCAAGATTACCAAGTTTGATAAAAGAACTGGACAGGTACAAAATATTTCACCAGAACCAGTAAGATCAGGTAATGTAAGATTTATCAGAACAGCGCCTGTTTTATTTTCTCCTGTAGACAATAAAACTTTATTTTTCTCTGGAAATATTATTTTCAAAACAACTAATGGAGGGGATACATGGGAAACTATTAGTCCAGATTTATCAAGAGAAGCATGGGACATTCCTGCGAGTGTGGGTATATACACTAGTAAAGATATGTTGACAATGAAAAGAAGAGGTGTTGTATATACTTTAGCTCCATCTTATAAAAACATCAATACATTATGGGCAGGAACAGATGATGGTTTAATTCATATTACCAGAGATGGAGGTAAAAATTGGAAAAATATTACCCCTCCTGAAATTACTTCTTGGAGTAAAGTGTCTTTAATTGATGCAAGTAGATTTGATGATAATACTGCCTATGTAGCGGTGAATAGAATTAGATGTGACGACCAAACTCCTCATATTTACAAAACAACCGATGGCGGAGCGACATGGAAAAAAATTATTACAGGTTTGCCGAATGAACCTATCAATGCTGTAAGAGAAGATGCTGTAAGAAAAGGTTTATTGTTTGCAGGTTCTGAAAATACAGTTTATGTATCCTTTGATGCAGGAGAGCACTGGCAATCTTTACAATTAAATATGCCTTCAACAAGTATTAGAGATTTAGTTATTAAAGAAGATGATTTAGTAATTGGTACACATGGTAGAAGCTTTTGGATTTTAGATAATATCAGTTCATTAAGACAATTGAATTCTTCCACTAAAAATCAAGTAGCATTGTTTAAACCGCAAGTGGCTACTCGTGTTAGATGGAATATGAATACTGATACGCCATTGCCACCAGAAGAACCAGCAGGAGAAAATCCTCCAGATGGAGCAATGATTGAATATTATTTACCAGCAGCAACTAATGAAATGGTGCAAATTGATATTCTCAATCAACAAAAAGAAATTATAAGAACATTTAAGAGCAATGATACCTTGTATAAAATTCCAGATGTCAATATTCCTTTATATTGGATTAGAGCACAGAAAATTTTATCCAATAAAAGTGGTATGCATAGATTGCTTTGGGATATGAAATATACTCCTTTGAATTTCCCTGTATCTTATCCTATGACTGCTGTAAAAAACAATACAGCGCCAGATGCAACAGCACCATGGGTTTTGCCAGGCATTTACACAGTTAGAATGACCATTGGCGGTAAGACTTTAGAGCAACCATTAGAAATTAAAATGGATCCTAGAGTAAAAACAAGTTTGGCAGATTTACAAAGACAACACCAACTGTCTAAAGCATGTTATGAGGCCAGAAAGCAAACAATAAATAAGTATCCTTTAATAGATAGAAAATTAAGTTCTCTATTTGAAATACTAGATAATACAGACATGGCACCTACAAAAACTGTAGAGACCGCTGTAAAAAATACATTATTGGAATTTGAAAAAATAAAAAAGTAATAAAAAAAATTAGGGGCTATATTTTATCAGCCCCTAATTTTTTATTTTTTAAAATCAAACACCAGATTACAGAAGGCTTTTACTCCGTTAATAAATCCGGACTCATCTAAATAAAAATCGGGCGTATGGTGGCCACCCACCTCGCTCGCTTTTTTATTTTTCTCCATTCCACCTAAACTAAAAAAGAAAGTAGGTGCTTTTTCTCCATAAAAAGAAAAATCTTCTGCCGCTGTTGTCCAATTAGATTCTAAAACATTTTCAGCACCTGCCACTTTAGTTAAGGAGATTGCAGCTTTTTTTGCGAGTATAGGGTCATTATAATTCACCAAAGTTTGTGTTTTAATATCAACTTCTACTGTTGCACCACTGGCAGCAGCAATCGCATTGGCTGTTTGTCTTATTTTTTCATGTGTTTCTTTTCTCATATTAGCATCTAATGAACGAATGGTGCCATCCATTTGAGCAGTCTCTGGAATTATATTCGCTCTAACACCTGCATGCAAAGAACCAATAGAAATCACCAATGGCGCTTTAGTTAAATCAGATTGTCGACTCACAATATGCTGTAAACCTTCAATAATTTGAGCTGATACAACAATTGGATCTACACTTCCCCAAGGCATTGCCCCATGACTGCCTTTGCCATGAACAATTATTTTAAATAAATCGGAAGAAGCTTGTGCTGCTCCTGATTTATAAGCCAACATTCCTGCTGGTAGAGCAGCTGCCATATGTAAGCCAAACACTACATCCAATTTTGGGTTATCCATAGCGCCCTCCTTGATGAGTAAAGGTGCACCACCTTCTTCATTATTGGGCGAACCCTCTTCTGCCGGCTGAAACAAAAACACCACCGTACCTGCTACATCTTTTTGCATATCTTTTAAAGTTTTTGCTGTCGCCATTAAAATTGCTGTGTGTGCATCATGTCCGCATGCATGCATGACACTCACTTGTTGTCCATTGTATTCGGCTTTCACTTTAGATGCAAATGGAATAGGCGCTCTTTCTACAACAGGCAATGCATCAATATCTGCTCTTAAACCTATATTGGGTCCAGGCTTCGCTCCCCTTAAAATAGCAACCACCCCCGTTTTCGCAACAGGGTATTTCACTTCTAAACCAATTGATTTTAAATAGTCTGCGATGTATTTACCTGTGTTAAACTCTCTATTGGACAATTCCGGAAACTCATGAAAATGTCTACGCCACTCAATCAAACTAGGTTCTATTTGTTTGGTTAAATCGTTAAAATTTTTAGGTAGCACTTGCGCTTCTACTGTTAAACAAAACACAGTGGCTAGTATAATGGCATACAGTTTCATAAATAAAATTTTATGGAATTTACAGAATTTGTCTAACTTAATAGCATGATAAGAAGCATAAAATCATTTAAATACCTCACTCCATTTGTATTGTATGTATTAGCTATGATCTCATTTAATGGGAATGGCATACTATGTTGGACACCATTATTATATACATTCTTCTTAGTACCTGGAGTGGAGTTGCTTCTTAAGCCTGATGCAAAAAATCTAGATGAGGTTGAAGAAGCGCTTGCAAAAACCAATAAAGGATATGATATTGTTTTATACTTAGCAGTGATCATGCAATATTATTCATTGTATACTTTTTTTAATAGTATACAGGTAGCTGGATTAAGCAATATAGATATTGCAGGTAGAGTTATTACAATGGGATTATTATGTGGTACTTTTGGAATTAATGTTGCACACGAGTTGGGGCATAGGGTCAATCAATTTGAGAAAACACTTGCAAAACTTTTATTGTTGACAAGTTTGTACATGCATTTTTATATAGACCACAATCAGGGACATCATAAGCATGTAGCGACTCCCGGAGATCCAAGTTCTGCAAAACTAAATCAATCATTATACGCATTTTGGCCGCAAACCTTAATAGGTACTTATATGAGTGCATGGCATATTGCAGGAAGAGCGTTGAAGAAAAAAGGGAAATATGCATTGTCTATACACAACGAAATGTTGCAGTTTCAAATCATACAAGCCACATTTGTGTTTGGCGTGTATTGGTTCTGGGGTGGCATGGTTACATTATTATTTATTGTAGCAGCACTAATGGGTGGTATGCTTTTAGAAACGGTGAATTATATTGAACACTATGGTTTAAGTAGAAATAAAACAAGTGAAGAAAGTTATGAAAGAGTGCAACCACATCATAGCTGGAATAGCAATCATGTCATTGGAAGACTCATGCTTTTTGAATTAAGCAGACATAGTGATCACCATTACTTAGCTTCCAGAAAATATCAGGTACTAAGACATATGGATCATGCACCACAAATGCCTACTGGATATCCAGGAATGATACTACTTTCCCTTGTGCCGCCACTTTGGTTTAAAGTAATGCACTCTGAAATTAAAAAACAAGGTATCCAGGTATAATTACTGTTGTTGGGTGTTGGTCATTTTAATAACAAAAATTCCAGCACTACTAATATCTCCTGGCTTTAAAGAAGATAAATCCACAACGATATTCTTTCCTTTCCTTTTCCAAATGGGTTGATGTTTTGAACCCAAAACAGTTAGTTTTGCATCTGCGCTTGCTTGTACATCTCTTATGGTAATGCTATTTTGATAATTAGGTAAGATGCAATACAAATCATCTCCTTTTTTAGTGAAGAAGCTTTCGATATAGGCGCTATCTGCTTTTGGAACCACCAATTTTGCCACTTTATAATCTGCCATAAAGCTTGCAGATTTTTTAGCAGGCATTTTTCCTAAAGTCCACTGAGCTGGTTTCTTAAACGCAGTAGTTCCATAAATCGCTTCCCCATTCACTTCCAACCAGTCGCCAATATCAGATAATCTTTGTTGTAAGATCACTGGAATATTGCCATCCGCATCAGGACCAATATCTAATAAAAAATTACCGCCTCTAGAAACAATATCATTTAACATTAATATCAGTTCTCTACTAGATTTATAATCTTTTAATTGTTCATTTCTATTGTATCCATAAGAACTACCAATACCCTGACTTTCTTCCCAAACAATACTAGCATCCATTCCACTTCCATATTCAGAAGTAGTATACATAGCTCCGTGATTTTTTTCTCTTGTGTTGTTCCCCCAACGATCATTTACTACAACATTGTCTTTAACAGGAGATTCATTAAATAACCAAGCCAATAATTCTGGACTCTTCCATGCTGTATCAGAGATATCCCATTCTCCGTCAGAAAATATTACTTCAGGTTTGTATTTTGTAACCAAATCTTTGAATTGTGGAGTCATATGCTTTTCTACATATTTTTTTCTGTCATGCATCCACATTGGATTAAACCACTCATATAGTGAATAATAATAACCCATTTTTAAACCACTGTTTCTAACCGCCACAGAAAGATCTCCTAACAAATCTCTTTTAGGTGTTCCTGTCACTGCATTCCAAGGTCTGTTCCAATCTCTATCTGCTTCTGCACTATTCCATAAAGTATAACCATCGTGATGCTTAGACGTTAACACAACGTATTTTGCGCCAGATTTTTTAAATACTTCTGCCCATTGAGTGGGTTCAAACATTTCTGCTTTAAACATTGGTTCAAATTGTTCATAAGCAAAACTGCTGCCATAATTTTTATGATGAAAATCGATGAACTCTTTTTTCTTTTCAAACAATCTATATCTATACCACTCGGCATAACTATACCCATCATTGGACCATGCTGGAGCAAATGCTGGAACAGAATAAACACCCCAATGAATAAATATGCCAAACTTGTCTTGATTAAACCAAGCTGGAATTTTTCTGGTGTTTAAAGATTCCCAATTTGGTTCGAATTTTTTTTGTGCATTTGCTTGCACAAAAAACAACATACATGCAATAGCTATCAATCCTTTTTTCATATTTTGAAAGATTAAATGTTAGATTAAAAATTGTCTGCGGCTCTATATGCCTTGATTAAAGCCAACTCGCCTTCTTTACCAGGGCCTGCGTTGCCATGCTCCATGCCCATCACGCCCCTGTATCCTTTTTGATAAATATGTTTAAAAATATTATTATAATTCATTTCGCCAGTACCCGGTTCTTTTCGTCCAGGATTATCACCAATTTGAAAATAAGCAATCTCATCCCAGCATTTATCTATGTTAGCAATGATGTTACCTTCATTTCTTTGCATATGATACATGTCAAATAAAATTTTGCATGCACTACTATTCATTGCCTTGCATATCGCATAGGTTTGATCAGAATGTCTTAAAAATAATTCAGGTGTATCGCTTAATGGTTCTAATACCATTACTAAATTATTTTTTTCTAAAATCTCAACACCTGGTCTCAAGGCTTGAATTACATTAGCTAATTGCATATCCATAGATTTGCTGCGATCATAATTTCCTGGAACCACGGTCATATGTTTGGCATTACATCTTTTAGCTACATTTACTGCTTCTGTACAAAAGTCAACAAACTTTTTTCTCCAATCCTTATTACCACTAGTCATTGAAACACTTAATGGCCAGTTATCAAAACTAATTACAAAAACACCCATCGTCATTCCAAGACTTGCAAGCGTGTTGCCAATTTTTTCTTGCATAGCAGGTGTTCTTCCCATCATACCATTATCTTCTATAGATCTAAAGCCCATACTATGCGCAAATTTAATTTGCTCAATAAAATCATCTCCCGCATGGGATCTAAACATACCATCATGAAAACCATAATTCAATTTAAATGTAGGTTCAGCACTAATAGACATAGAAGTATTAGCAAATGCACTAGTACTCAATAATGCTCCCGATGCCATTAAATTTTGTTTCAAGAAATTTCGACGCTCCATGCTTTAATTTTTAATTCCTTAAATTTAAGTATAACTAATTAGAAGAACAACTTGAATAAATTTCTTTTTTTACTATTGATGGCCTGTTTCCATTTTTTTTCAGCAAATGGACAATATAAAAAGTATACCTATTATGCGGACAAAATGGGTTCGCCTTTAAAGTTGATCATTGGTGCTAAAAGTGGTCATTTGGATAGTGTACAATCAACACAACTTGCACAAGAAACCCTTCTTTTTATTGATTCTTTAAATCATATTTTAAGTGATTATGATAGTACTAGTGAATTAAGCCTCATTAACCAGCAAGCAGGCAATGGCTTTCAGCCAATAAGTCCTTTACTCGAAGAGATTTTATTAATTGCCCAAAACGCTTATTATCAAACTAAAGGAGCATATAATATTGCTATTGGACCACTCAGTCTTTTGTGGAGAAATGCAAGACATGAAAAAGTTTTCCCAAGTAAAGCACAAATTATAGAAGCTCAAAAGTTAATTGCATTGGATCAAATTATTATTGACAGTATTCAACATAGAATTTTCATACCCAATCAATCAATGCGGCTAGATCTTGGAAGCCTTGGAAAGGGTTTTGTAGCACAAAAAGCATTAGATTATATAAAAAATAAAGGCGTTGAATATGCAATGATTGATGCAGGAGGTAAGATTGTAACCCTTGCCCCTGATAACTACTATTGGCAGATAGGCATCAATCAGCTAAGAGAAAAAAATAAAACAATGCCTAAAAGTATTCGACTTGCCAATCAGGCTGTTTCAACTAGCGGGGATGCGTTTCAATTTTATATCTACAATGGTCATAGGTACTCCCATATCATCAATCCATTGAGCGGTTATGGTATCGAAATACCCAAGAATGTTACAGTGATTGCTAAAAATGGGGTAACCGCAGATTGGTTGTCTACAGCTTGCAGTTTACTATCTGTTAAAGCAGCTATGCAATTGGTTACAAAATACGATGCAGCCATTTTTATAGCCATTCAAGAGGGCAAATCCATTCAGTATTTTAAATCCAAAGGGTTTGATGGGTATTTGAATTAAAATTTTAATTAACTTAATGATTCAAAATGATTGGCTATTGAAAAAAGTTTTTCTCTCTTTATTTTCATTGTTTTTATTCAACGAAGTGTTTGCTCAAGAATTCACAAGCTATAAACAATTTGTTCCAGGCTCAAATATATATTTTAAAATGGTACCTATTCCTGCAGGAAATTTTACCATTGGAAATACCGATAAAAAAATTGAAATGAGTGGTTTTTGGATGGGTGCATTTGAGGTAACCAGAGACGAGTTTGATATCTTTTTAAAAGATGAGCAAACCAGCCAAAACTCCAAGCTGGATGCCATTACAAGACCTAGTCCACAATATGTAGATCTTACTTGGGGTATGGGAAAAGAAGGTGGTTATCCCGCTAATAGTATGTCACAATTGTCTGCATTAATGTATTGCAAGTGGTTGTATCAAAAAACAAAAGTATTTTATAGATTACCTACAGAAGCAGAATGGGAGTATGCTTGTAAAGCAGGAAGCAACACAAATTATTTTTTTGGCAACAACCCTGCTCTACTAGATAAATATGCATGGCATCATAAGAATAGCAAAAATGCGTATCACAAGGTTGGTCAAAAATTACCTAACCCATGGGGATTGTATGATATACTTGGCAATATACTTGAATGGACTTTGGATCATTATGCAGAAAATAGCCTGGAACGCATGTCCTCAAAAGATCCTATGATGCCAGCAAATAATGCAAAATATCCTAAAACACTTAAAGGAGGTAGTTTTATAGACAATGCTTTACAACTAAAAAGTGCTGAAAGATTTCATTCAGATCCTATTTGGAATAAAAGAGATCCGCAAATTCCTAAAAGTAAATGGTGGTTAACAGAAGCAAAGCAGGTTGGTTTTAGATTGATAAGACCATTAAAACAACCAACGGAAGAAGAAGTAAACCAATTTTTCAATAACTATATTCATTTATAAAAACGATTGTATGAAAAACCAAGAACCAAACAATGCATCAAGAAGAGATTTTGTGATCAATAGCGGCTTAATTGCTGGCGGATTAATCACATCTCCTATTTTATCAAAAGCCAATTATTTTTCTGGAGCTGAGGATACCATCAAAGTAGCAGTAGTAGGCTGTGGAGGTAGAGGAACTGGCGCTGCAATGCAAGCGCTTTCTAGTAAACAAAATGTAAAAATTGTTGCGCTTTGCGATGCATTCAAAGATAATGTAGACAATTGTCATAAAGAATTAACAGAAGAAATCAATAATAGTATTGGCGAATTAGCAAAAAGATTAGATGTTCCGGAAGAAAGAAAATTCACTGGTTTTGATGGTTACAAAAAAGCAATTGCCTTAGCAGATGTTGTAATTCTTGCAACTCCTCCAGGTTTTAGACCAATTCATTTTGAAGAAGCCATTGCACAAGGTAAACATGTGTTTATGGAAAAGCCTGTAGCTACTGATCCTGCAGGAGTTCAAAAAGTATTGGCTACTGCTGCCATAGCTAAACAAAAGAAATTAAATGTAGTGGTTGGCTTACAAAGACATTATCAAAATTCATATAGAGAATTATTCAAAAGAAAATCTTTAATTGGAGACATCACTAGCATGCAAGCATGGTGGGATAATGATGGTGTATGGACAAGACCACGAAAAGCTGGTCAAACAGAAATGGAATATCAAATGCGCAACTGGTATTATTTTAATTGGTTATGTGGTGATCATATAACAGAGCAACATATTCACAATTTAGATGTAATCAATTGGTTCAAAGGCGGCTACCCTGTAAAAGCGCAAGGATTTGGTGGAAGACAAGTTAGAACAGGGAAAGAGCATGGTGAAATTTTTGATCATCACTATGTTGAATTTGAATATGCAGATGGGTCTATTTTAAATAGTCAATGTAGACATATGCCTGGAACTATGAGCAGAGTAGACGAACTATTAATCGGCACAAAAGGTAAAATTGCATTTGGCGCTGCACATATCAAAGATCATAGTGGTAAAATCATTTATCAGTTTGATACTAAAAAAGAAAACAATCCTTATCAAACAGAGCATGATGAATTGTTTGCTGCAATTGCAAAAGGAGAATACAAATTTGCTGATGCAGAAAATGGAGCGAAAAGCACGATGACTTCTATTTTAGGTAGAATGGCTACCTATAGCGGTCAAATGGTTTATTGGGATAAAGCCATTCATTCTGGAATAGACATTCATCCAAAAGTATATGCTTGGGATGCAACACCTCCTGTGGTTCCAGATGCGGAAGGTCGCTATCCTATTGCGATACCGGGCATTACCAAATATTAATGAAAGCATTTAATTGAAAAAAAGATATCAGGTTTTATTCGTGTTAGCTATTCTATCTATGATTACATTCTTAGATAGAATAGCTTTATCTTCTGCAAGTGCAAGCATCATGGATGACTTGCATATTAGTATCAATCAATGGGGATGGATACTAGGCATGTTCACCATCGCTTATGCTGCATTTGAAATTCCAACAGGCTGGTTAGGTGATCAATTCGGCGGTAAAAAAATACTCATTCGAGTAGTACTATGGTGGTCTTTATTCACGATATTAACAGGTTTTGCAAATGGGTTTGTAATGTTATTGTTGGTAAGATTTTTATTTGGCATGGGCGAGGCGGGTGCATATCCAAATACTTCAATTGTTTTAGCAAAATGGTTCCCGGCATTTGAAAGAGGACGCGCACAAGCAGTTATTTGGGGCGCTTCAAGATTAGGTGCAGCATTGACTCCTTTTGTTGTATTACCTATTCAACAAAAATATAATTGGCATACAAGTTTTTATGTTTTAGGGTTTGTAGGAATTCTTTGGACTTTGTTTTGGATTTTTTGGCACAAAGAAGAACCTGCTCAAAGTAAATCAATCACTAAAGAAGAATTAAATTTTATTCAATCACATAGAGAGATTGGAGACAATCATATTGGCGCTAAAACATCTTTCTTATCGGGTTTCAAAAACAAAAATTTGTGGTATCTGTTGATCATGTATGTGTGTTATGCCATTGGTGCTTATTTTTTTCAAAGTTGGTTTCATACTTATTTACAAAAAGGAAGAAATATGTCTGCTGATGCTTTAATGTGGGCATCTTCTGTTCCTTATTTATTAGCAGCACTAGGTTGCTTTACGGGCGGGTGGCTAAGTGATAAAGCATGTTTACAATGGGGTAAAAAATGGGGTAGAAGAATCGTGCCGATGGTGGGCTTATTTGTAGCTGGAATTTGTATCATTTTAGCCTCTTTAATTGAGGATAATATTTTGGCAATCATAGGGTTAGCTATTGGAATGGCCTTTATGGACCTAACTGCCCCAGTGGCATGGGCCGTGGCCATGGATTTAGGCGGTGAAAAGAGCGGAACAGTCTCAGGATCAATGAATAGCGCAGGATTAACCGGTGCATATTTTAGTACCATTCTATTTGGATACCTCGCTTCCAATTACGGCTACTACTTGCCAGTACTTTTTATAGGTATTGTGGTTATGTTGGGGGCATTTGTTTGGTTGAAGATAGATGCCACTCAAAAAATTGAATTTGCCGTCTCAAATAAATAGACAATAAGTTATCTTTAAAGAGGTAACTCATTAACGATTGCTTGCTAAATTATTGTCTTATGAAAAGAAGAACATTTGTAAAAAATGTATCTATTGCTTCGGTGGGATTATTCATCAACAAAAAAAACAATTCAGTGAAAAACAGTCCAGTGTACGGTCATCATAATATGACTTATACCCTTAATGCAGAATGGGGTAATTTAAATCCTAATCAAACTCCAGTGAATGATTGTCACGAAATGGTACAAGATAGCAAAGGAAGAATTGTCTTGTTAACTAATGAAACAAAAAACAACGTAATTGTATATAATACATCAGGTAAATTAATAGAAAGTTGGGGACATCAGTTTCCAGGTGCACATGGATTAACGATTCAACATAATGGTAAAGAAGATTTTTTATTTATCACCGACACCGATAAACACCAGGTATATAAAACAACCATGGATGGAAAAATTTTATTCACCATCAATGCACCAAAAGATATTCCTGCTTACGAAAAAGCCGAAGCCTTTGTCCCAACTGAAACTACTGTTTTAGATAATGGAGATTTTTATATCGCAGATGGTTATGGCGCGCAACATATTTTACATTATGATGAAAAAGGAAATTTAAAAAATGCATTTGGTGGAAGAGGTGAAGGAGATGCACATTTTGATAATGCACATGGTATTTGTGTAGATAAGCGTAGTGGCACATCAACATTGCTTATCACAGATAGAACTAGAAATGCTTTTAAAAGATTTTCATTAGACGGAAAATTATTGGAAGTAATTCATTTGCCGGGAGCCTGCATGTGTAGACCAGTTATCAAAGGAGATCATTTATATGCAGCAGTATTAAGGTCTCCAAGCTTAGACAATGAAAAGTCAGGATTCATCACCATATTAGATAAAAATAATAAAGTAATTTCTAATTTGGGTGGATCAGCTCCTCAATACATTAATGGTGTTTTACAACCTATGTCACAAACAGATAAAATATTAATTCATCCGCACGATGTTTGTGTAGACAATGAAGGAAGTGTGTATGTTGCACAATGGGCATCTGGGAAAGTATATCCATATAAATTTTCAAGAGTTTAAACCTTGTTGATGAAAAAAAATTGGATTAATAATAAAGTAATTATTGTCATTGCCTTACTGGTCATCGGCTATATTGCAATTGGCGCAATTCGATATTTTGCTTCTTCAAAAAAGAACGCTGAGAAAGAATTAGTCTCTTATAACCGTGATATTCGTCCCATACTTTCAGATAAGTGTTTTACTTGTCATGGACCAGATGTAAAAAAAGTAAAAGCAGAATTAAGATTAGATCAAGCCGCATATGCATACGCCCCATTGAAAAAATCTAAAGGTAAATTTGCCATTGTTCCCGGGCATCCAGAATTGAGTGAACTCATTACTAGAATTGAATCTACAGATCCAAAAACAATGATGCCTTTACCAGAAAGTCATCTTAGCCCTTTAAGCAAAGAAGAAATTGCTTTATTTAAAAAATGGATCAAACAAGGAGCTAAATATGAAAAACATTGGGCTTTTGTTGCCCCAGTTAAAGCAAAATTACCCGAGGTTGAAAACACTAAATGGCCTAGTAACGAAATCGATCATTTTATTTTAGCAGCAATGGAGGCTAAAGATTTTAGTCCTAACGATCAAGCTAATAAAGCTTCTTTGATTAAAAGAGCTTTTGTAGATATCACAGGATTACCTCCAACACATGCTGAGTATCAACAATGGAGCAATAACGATCAAGCCAATTGGTATGAACAAATGGTTAAAGCATTACTAAAAAAACCAGCTTATGGAGAAAAAATGGGCATACTTTGGCTAGACCTTGCAAGGTATGCTGACTCCTATGGTTTTCAGGATGATAATATTAGAACACAATGGCCTTGGAGAGATTGGGTAATCAATGCCTTCAACAAGAATTTATCTTATGATCAATTCCTCACACAACAAATAGCGGGAGACTTATTACCCAATGCAACTAAAGAAACTATTTTAGCGACTGCTTTCTTTAGAAATCATAAATACACAGAAGAAGGTGGAGTGATTGAAGAAGAATACAGAGTATCCTACAATATTGATAAAACGAAAACATACGGAAAAGCAGTTTTAGGAGTAACTATAGAGTGTGCTCAATGTCACGATCACAAATACGATCCATTTTCTGCCAAAGATTATTATCAATTGTACGGCTTCTTTAATATTAGTAAAGAAAAAGGCTATGAAGGAGATGTAAGTATTTCTACGCCAGCAAAAACGCCTAAATTATTTTTAACTGCAGCAGATAGAAAAACAGTATTACGATATATCAATACAAAAGATACCAATACTTTAGAAGTTGCGGTAATGGGTGATTCTACTAAGCCAAGACCTACCTATATTTTAAATAGAGGAAGTTATGATGCGCCTTCCAATGTAAAAGTACAGCCTACTGCACTAGAATCTATCATGCCTTTTGATACAACCAAGTATACAAGAAATAGATTGGGCTTAGCAGGATGGACAGTAGATAAAAAAAACCCATTAACTGCAAGAGTATTTGTGAATTTTATCTGGCAAGAAATATTTGGTAAGGGTATCGTTAAAACTTCTGGTGATTATGGATTACAAGGTGAACTTCCTACACATCCAGAATTACTAGATTGGTTAGCAGTAGATTTTATGGAGCATAACTGGGACATCAAATATCTAATGGAGAAAATTGTTACAAGTAGTACCTACAAACAATCAAGTGAGATTCATGCGAAGCAATTAGAAAAAGACCCTGACAATATTTATTATTCAAGATCTCCAAGAATAAGATATAAAGCAGAAACCATTAGAGATTTTATTTTGGCTTCTAGCGGCTTATTAAATTATGCAGTTGGTGGACCAAGCGTAAAACCTTATCAACCAAAAGGAGTATGGGAAAGCACTACAAGTGGCAGAGGAGTGTTAGCATCTTATAAACAAGATCATAGTGAAGACTTATACCGAAGAGGCTTGTATACTTTTATTAAGCTAACAGCGCCACCTCCTAGCATGATGATTTTTGATGCAAGTAATAGAGACCAATGCGAAGCTAAAAGAAGCAGTACCAATACTCCTTTACAAGCATTGAATATGCTAAACGACCCCACTATCCTTGAAGCTTCAAGAGTAATGGCACAAAAAATAACTATGGGTAATGGCAGTATGGATGAAAAATTACAAAAAGCATTTGAAACAATTTTAGTTAGACCCGCCACAAGATTTGAAAAAAATAAATTAGTTACGTATTGTGAAAGTCAATTAGCTGTTTATCAACAAAAGCCTGCTTTAACCAAAGAGACCTTAGCTATTGGGGAGTTCGCTCAGCCTAATAAAAAATACAATGAGGCCGAAGCTGCTGCATTAATGAAGACTATATTAATTATGTATAATCTAGAAGAAGCCATCACTAAATCATAAATCCTCAACATGAATGAATTTTTAGAACATGGATTAAACCAAAATAGGAGAAAGTTTTTATCTAAAATGAGTTTAGGTATTGGAGGATTGGCATTAGGCTCATTGGTCGCTCCTGGGTTATTTCAAGGAAAAACAGAAGACGAATTATTTGCCAATGTATTACCTCATTTTGCCCCTAAAGCAAAAAGAGTGATTTACTTATTTCAAAATGGTGCCCCATCTCAATTAGACTTGTTTGATTATAAACCCAAATTACAAAGCATGCATGGAGAAGATCTTCCTGCAAGCATTAGAATGGGACAAAGATTAACAGGTATGACAGCCAATCAAGCAAAATTTCCATTAGCGGGTACAAAATTTAATTTCTCACAACATGGACAACATGGGGCTTGGTTTAGTGAAACTATCCCACACATTGCAAGTATTGCAGATGATTTATGTATTGTAAAAAGTATGTACACAGAAGCAATTAATCACGACCCTGCTTTAACCTTTTTTCAAACTGGTGCACAAGTAGGTAATAGACCTAGTATGGGATCTTGGATTAGTTATGGTTTAGGAAGTGAAAACAAAAACCTGCCCGCTTTTTGTGTTTTATTGAGCAAAGGAAAGGGGAATGGTCAAGGTGTTTATTCAAAATTATGGAACAATGGCTTTTTAGATTCTATACATCAGGGGGTTCAATTCACTAGTGGAGAAGAGCCCGTAAAATATTTAACTGATCCTTCTTTTATTCAGAGAGATGATAAAAGAGCCATGTTAGATGAGATTGCTTCATTAAATGAAGCTTCTTATAAAGAAATTGGCGATCCTGAAATTGTAGCAAAAATTCAACAATACGAATTGTCATATAGAATGCAAATGGCAGTTCCGGAAATTACCTCTTTACAAAACGAACCAGAATCTATAGTAAAAATGTATGGACCTGATTGTTTGGTTCCTGGCACCTATGCTGCCAATTGTTTATTGGCAAGAAAACTTTCAGAAAATGGGGTTCGCTTTGTTCAATTATATCATCAAGGTTGGGATGCACATGATAATTTGCCTTCCCAATTAGAAGGACAATGTAAAGATGTGGATCAAGCATCGGCGGCATTGGTAAAAGATTTAAAACAAAGAGGATTATTAGATGAAACCTTGGTTATCTGGGGAGGCGAGTTTGGAAGAACTAATTATTGTCAAGGGGCATTAGCAAAAGACAACTATGGAAGAGATCATCATCCAAGATGCTTTACTATTTGGATGGCAGGTGGTGGTGTAAAGCCAGGAGTACATGGAGAAACAGACGAATTTGGTTATAATATTAATACACTGCCAGTACATGTGCACGATTTTCATGCAACAGTAATGCATTTAATGGGTGTTCAACATGAAGATTTTACTTTCAAGCATTTAGGCAGAAGATACAGATTAACTGATGTTGCCGGAAATGTGATCAATGAAATAATTAGTTAATGACAAAGTCGAATAAATTATTTGCTTTTTTAGGAAATGCTTTGTGGGTATTGAATCCATTTTTAGTATTCATTGTGCTATTCAAAGAAAAGCTAACGCTCCATATAGGGATGGTATGGATGGGTAAGTTTCATCCATTGTTTTTACACTTTCCTATAGTGTTAAGTATTTGTATTGGACTTTATTTGGTTTTTATATCTGCTGGGAAGTTGGCAAAAGTTATTGAGCAACAAGTTTTACTTACCAACGCTTTTATATCAGTACTAGTAGCCATTACAGGATTATTTCTTTCTAAAGAAAACACTTATGCTGAAGATGTATTGACCCAACATCAATGGGGTGGAGTGGCAATTGCTCTATTTAGCTGGGCTTTGGTTTTTATCAATAACTACTTCGTAAAATTTCAAACCAATAAAATTCTAAGAATTGAAATAGGTATATTTCTTTTGGTATTGGTAATTGTATTCACACATAAAGGTGCACAACTAACACACGGAGAAGATGCATTAAGTTTTCCAAAGAATACAATATCCGCTATCGATACAGTTGCAAAAAAAGTATTAGATAGTACCGCTAGTATTTATGAGAAAGCCGTTCAACCCATTTTACTAGATAAATGTGTGGGTTGTCATGGGCCTAATAAAGTAAAAGGTAATTTATTACTAGACAATAAGGAGCACATTTTAAAAGGTGGCAAACACGGTTCGGTATTAGATTTGTCAGGCACTTCAAGTATCATAGAGCGTATACATTTACCCCTTGCAGAAGAAAAACACATGCCCCCAGATGGTAAACCTCAATTAACCCCTTCTGAAATAAAAATTTTAAACGACTGGATATCTGCTGGTGGTGATTTTAATAAAAAGATTTTAGAGCTTGAAAAAACAGATAGTTTATACCTATTAGCCAATAGCTACCAAGCTCCAGTAGAGAAAATTAAGAACAAAGGAAATGCAGGACCAGATATTAGCGAGTATAATACCAATTATTGCAATGTGCAATATGTGTATCCAGGATCTAGCCTAATCGAAGTAAATTTTTTCCAAGGTTCTTTTTATGATAGAGAACAATTAAAAAAACTAGACAAGATTAAAGAGCAAATAGTTTCATTGAATTTGCAAACCATGCCTTTGCAACAAGAAGACATGGCAATCATTACGGGCTTTAAACAATTAGAAAAATTAAACTTAAATTATACAGGCTTAAATAGTACATCTTTAACATCCATCAAAACTTTGTCAAAATTACAATCATTATCAATTGCTGGAATTGAAGCTAGTGTAAGTGAATTAAGTAATTTAGTAAAAGGAAGTTCTATAAAAATTTTACATATTTGGAATACAAAAATTAAACAAGATCAAGTACAGTTAATTCAATCCCAAAATAAAAATCTTGTAGTTACCGTTGGTGATAATTTAGAAAATGAGATTATTAAAATTATCAACCCTAGTATAGAACAAGACTCTTCTATTATACCTACACATTTAGATATACCTATTAAACATGTGGTTAAAGGAACCATCGTTAGATACACATTAGATGGAACAGATCCAGATAGCCTTACGAGTCCTATCTATAAAAAACCCATTCGTTTGTATAATAATACCGTAGTAAAGACTAAGGCTTTTAAGCCAGGCTGGATAAGCAGTGATATTGTTCAAAGAAATTTTTATAAATCTACCATACATCCAGATTCTATGGTTTTATTACAATTGCCTGATCCCAAATACAGAGCAACTGGGCCAAAAACTTTATTTGATTATGAATTAGGAGATAAGAATTTTGGAAATGCAAAATGGCTGGGCTATAAAGATGCAAATATGGAAATGGTGATAGGATTTAAAAAGCCCACCGCTATTAAAGAAATTTATTTTAATGCGTTGGTAAATTTAGGATCATACATCTTCCCTATTGTAAGCATTGATGTAATGGGCAGTATGGATGGAAAAAATTATACCTTAGTTTCGAAAAATAACTATCCTGGTGTTACTGATGCCACTCCAAAAACATTGAATGAAACAAAGGGTTTTAGTTGTGCAATTAGTAAACCTACTCCTTATAAATTTTATAAATTGGTAGCAACCAATCTAAAAAAATTACCTAACTGGCATCCAGGAAAAGGAACACCAGCATGGATTTTTATTGATGAGATATTTTTGAATTAATTTACTCAATCGTATACCACTCATAAGCACCAGGTGCTAAGGTGAAACTAAAAGAAGCTTCATAAGCTCTATTTACATTATAGGACTTAAGCGCATTGCCTTTAATTCCAATTTTTACAGTTTTGTCTAATCCGGTATAATACAAAGGCAATTGAATAGTTCTAGTAATGGTCTCATTAGTAGGGTTAAACAACATCATCAACCCTTTTTGTGGAAGAGCTGGATCAACATGCAACCAGCCATCCCAATCACGTCCATCGGCTCTCCTTAATTGAATAATATCGGCATTTAAAATAGAACGATATTTTTTATACCAGCCAATTACAGATTGCACCTTTGATTTGGTTTTCTCTGTATCATATAATCTTGGACCTCTATAGCATGCTTGTACCCCTGCACCGTAATACTGCATCATTAATTGCTCATAATCATCTAAGTGCTGCGCCAATGGCTCCAAGACAGCATCTTCTCCACCGCCTTGATATTTAGTCAATGGGACAAAACCCCAGCCCATGGAAGGTGTTTTTTCGATAGTGCCATCGTGAATATTCTGACGATTGATAATTTTTTGTTGGGCTCTGGACAAAGAGAAATTTACTTCTCTATAGCCAACTGCAATCTTATGTGTACCATCTAAAAAATACCAATCTGGCGCATTAATATATACGCCTCTTTCATTTAGCCATCTATACAATTCTTTTTGAATATCCATCTGTCTCCATTGAGAATCATCATAATCTTTATGGCCTGGATGCACTTTACTTGCACATACATCACCTGGATAAGGACCGTCATTTTCCCAAATATCAAAACCCGTCTCTTTAAAGAAATATTTTATTTTATCTCTATAAGCCAAGCCCCATTTGCTACCAAAACAAGGAGCATTTCCAAAAAATGCACCACCAGGTTTTCCTGTTTTTATATCAATAACATCATCTTCATCACTAATTCTTCTGCTACTAAACAAAGAATAGCCTCCTAATAAAATATTTTTTTGATGTGCGTATAATGCTAGCTTTTTCCACTTATCAATATTTTTTAGACTACTATCTTCCATATTTAAATGGCTACCAAAACTTAAAATTACCGCTTCGTATCCTGTTTCAACACATTGATCAATTGCGGTTCTCACCTCTTCGTCATTTTTACTCACCAAGTGCATAAAAATTGGATTCTGTGTTGTCCAAGGTGCGATGGTTCTATACATTTTACGCAACATTAAACCACGTCTTTGTCTATCATAACTATCCATTAAGAGTTCGTTTGTTCTAACAGATTTAAAATGATCATTAGGCTGCAAATCAATGCCAGGGGCCTTTTCAGGATATATTTCTAATAAGCAAGGTGTTTCAAAATTATAATTCACTTGTGATGTATAAGAGCTGTCTGTTTTCCAATGAGTCGTTTGATCACTGATATCATATCGCATGGCATTATTAAATGCATAATTGGTCTCTATATAAATACCATGTTGTTTTTTCATTACTTCTGGCTTACCTACTACCGCACTTTCTTCTTCAACTAAGCCTAATACTTCATTGACCACTCTATTGATTTTGACACTTGAACTACCATTGTTTTTTACTTCAATCCATTTTGTGATTAATGGGATTCCATCATATAAATTATAATAAACAGAAATAGTTATATTTTTCAAAGAAGGTTTTAACGAGACAAAATCGAATCGAATAGACTTTCCCTTTGGTTGTTCTTTATTGGAAAGCCAGGTAGTGTATTTCCAATGAATATAATTAGCAATAGTATCAATATGGTATTCTTTAAATTGAAATGCCGATGGCTCTGAAATTAATTTTTTTTCAGCTCCTTTTATTAAATAAGCTTTTTCTGTCAATCCGATCAAGCCGCCAATATTATACACAAGTCCATCAATAGTAATCCTAGCCTCTGGCTCTATGCTTCTCAATAACTGCTGGTTAGTAGTAAGATTTGTATAGTCTATACATGCTAGATTTGGGCCAATAAAAAAGGTTCTTTTAGCAAGGCCATTATTCAATTCAATATAATTGTCTTTTACAACGATAGAGGCCTTTTTTTGAATTGGTTGTATCAGCCAGTCTGTTTGTGCAATTAAAAAAAGAGGGAATAATAAAATATTATGGATAAGAATTAGCTTTGTAGATTTCATGATTAATACTTTAGATACTAGTAATTTACAACATCTGTTTTTAATTAATTAATCAAGACCCTTTCTTTTTCTAAAAGTAGAAGGATTTTTTCCAGTAATTTTTTTGAAGATTTTATTAAAGTATGAAAGGCTTTCAAAGCCAACCTCATAGCAAGCTTCCGTTACATTGGCATCTTGCATCAATAATTTCTTAGCATGATTAATTCTGTACTGATTCACAAAATCAGTATAAGTTAGTTTGGTACTTTTTTTGAAGTATCTACAAAAGGCAGCAACAGATAGGTTTACATGCTTTGCAATCGCATCGAGTACAATGGGTTGTTGAAAATTTTTTTCAACATATTGATAAATTAAATGCATTCTTTCCTGCTCTTTTAAAACAGCGTGATTAGCAATAGGTCTTGTATGCAATAAAGTATACTCATTACTTTTTGCCAAGTAGTGAAAGACTTTGATTAAATGCATTAATTGTTCGAAAGGCTTTAATGCTGTTAGCTCTTTTAACATCAATCCTGCTGTAGCTTTGGTAGTTCCATAAAAAGCAATTCCTGTTGTTGCTTTTTCAAACAATTCAAAAATAGCTTTCATTTCTGGTTGACTATAAAATGGATCCTCATAAAAATTTTGTCTGAACTGCACTACCACCGTTTCAACAACTGACTGTACTCCATAATCGAAGTTCAAATGGGGTATATAAGAACCAATCAATGCTAAATCACTTCCTTCATAAGTACTTATATGATCTCCAATATGTCTAACTCCTTTATCTGCCTCCACATATACCAATTCAATTTCAGGATGAAAATGCCAGTAAAAAATCTCATTGAGTTTAGGGGTTAGCAGTATCCGAAATGAACTGCCCTCGTCTGGTTTGATATTTTCTAAACTAAGCTTCATTGATGCTAAAATAACTGAGTTTTATC
>CANHUW010000002.1 GCA_947463975.1 Bacteroidota bacterium | reverse complement strand
TATAATTAGGTCATTGTACCATTGAGAATAGTCTTGTGCTCTTGTCATTAATTCCTTTGCCATAATTGATAAAATATTAACATTTTTAGTAGTAACAATTCATCTACGAAAAACGCTCTATATATTAAACTTTTGTACCTTTAGGTTGTCAAAAGTATGCTAAATCAGGGGCATATTAAAACCAAAAAATATCGTAACATGAAAAATCTAAAAACTAACATCCATTTTGGCGTCCTAGGCTTTGGCTTATTGGCATTTAGTTTATTGCAAACAAGCTGTACCAGTTTACAACAAACTACTGCAAGCATTGCAAAAGATGACCTCTACGATACCCCGAATACAGAAGTATCCAATGATGTTGAAGTAAATACAAATACTACACAAGAAGAAAATTATCAAGAATACCAAAACTATCAAGACGATCGTTTTTTAAGATTAAAAGTAGCTAATAGAAATAGATGGTCTACCATTGACGATTTTGGCTACTGGAATAACCCTAGTTATAGAATGAGTTTAGCAATGGGTTACGGAATGGGTTTTGGAGGATGGGGTTTTGGCAATGTAGGAATTGGCTGGGGAGGTTTAAACGGCTGGGGATGGGATCCATGGTTCGGAGGTTTTGGTGGATGGGGTGGTTTCGGTGGATGGAATAATTGGGCTTGGGATCCATGGTTCGGTGGATTTGGTGGATGGGGAGGCGGTTTTGGTGGATGGGGAGGTTTCGGTGGATGGGGAGGTTTCGGTGGATGGGGAGGTTTCGGTGGATGGGGAGGTTTCGGTGGATGGGGAGGCTGGAACCCATATTTTGCAGGTTACTGGAATCCTTATGGACCGATATTTTATGGAGGTGGCATCGGTTTCCCAAATAATGTTGTAAGATTCAGAGAGCGTATCCCAATGCAGCCAAGTAGAACCAATCTTGCAGGTTACAATAACAATAATCGAAGTTTCAATGGTAGTAGTTTTAGACCAAATACCAATATGAATAGTGGAAGGTCAAGAAATGTAAATAGTGCTACTGTAAACAACAATAATTTTGGAAGTTTAATGAGAAGAGCCGTGAGTAGCAATGCTGCTTACAATAACAGATCAAATAATTCTAATTCATTAGAAAGACCTTCTCGTTTTTCTAACAATAATAATTTTAATTCAGCTCCAGTTAGATCTAATAGCAGCCCAAGTTTCAACAGTGGTGGTGGTGGCTTTAGTGGTGGGAACAGTGGCGGTGGAGGTGGAAATTTTGTAGGTGGAGGCAGAAGAGGTGGCGGTGGTCGCTAACATAAATTGCGATAAAAGAAATTGTTTAAATAAATCATTATGAAGAAATTTTTATTCTTAGTATTAATGGGCTCGGCGATACAACTAAACGCTCAAACTCCAGAAGATGCATTAAGATTGTCTTGGTTTGCGCCAAACGGAACACCTAGAAGTAATGCTTTAGGTGGTGCAATGGGTTCATTAGGAGGCGACCTGTCTGCAACAAGTATCAACCCGGCAGGCTTAGGCTTTTATAAATCAAACGAGTTCTATATCTCTCCCAACTTTAATGCAAACAAAAATCAATTTAACTATTTTGGTAACAAAACAAGTATTGATAATAATAATATGAATTTGGGAATTACTGGTATAGTATTCGCTGATGAAAATAGAAGAAATAAATATAAGAAGAATAATTTCTCTATAAGTTATACCAAACTTGCAGACTATAACAATAGCTATAGCTTTAAAGGCCAAAACAACTATAGCAGTTATTTGGAAAAATTTGCAGATCAATTGTATTACGATGGTGCGAATTTAACACAAGCACAACAAAATTATATTTACGGAAGTTCTTTAGCTTACATTTCAAAATTGGTAACACCCATATTTGATAACAATAAAGATGTGACAGATTATCAAGCTATTGCTAAGGGAAATGTGAATCAGTTTTATGATGCAACCACTACTGGAAGTTATAATGAAATGAGTTTTACATGGGCTAGTAATACTCAAGATAAATTGTATTTAGGAGGATCAATCGTTTTGCCAATGATTAATTATAGCAGTTCCCTAAACTACACAGAATCCTATTCTTCTAATAACCAAGGCCTTTTTGATTTTTTCGAAAATTACAGTTCTAAAGGTTTTGGTATCGGTGCAAAGTTGGGATTAATTTACAAACCTGAAGCATTTTTTAGAATGGGCTTAACACTTCATACCCCACAACTAATTAGCTTCAGCGATGCTGTGAACGCATCTATGTATAGTAATGAATTCACTGGCGGGATTGGTTCAGATGATTTAAGAAATGAATTTAGTGATAATTTTTATCCAAGATTTAGCAACTATAATGTAAGTACACCTACAAAAGCAATATTGAGCGGCAGTTATTTCTTTGCAAGCCCAAGCAAACCAACACAGCCACTAGGATTTATTAGTGCAGATGTAGAGTTTGTGAATTTTGCTGGAACCAAATATTACACTTTAGACAATGATCAATCTGTTATCAACTATTACCAAGATTTGAATACTACAATTAAGAACAATTATAAAAATGCTATCAACTTAAAAGTAGGATCAGAGTTAAAATTAAGTAATGCATGGTTGGCAAGAGCAGGTGCAGCATATTATGGATCACCTTATAAAGATAATTCAATTAGTGCTGCCATAATGAGTATAAGCGGGGGTTTAGGATATAGAATGGGAAATCATTTAATCGATTTTACCATTATGAATATCTCATCAAAAGACGCCTTATTTCCTTATAGATTAATTGACAAAGACAACTATTATGCAGAACAAAAAAATAATAGAATAATTTTAAGTATCGGATACGGAATCAAATTCTAATTATTTAAAAAACTTATACCAATAAAAAAACGCTCCAATTATGGAGCGTTTTTTTATTATCTGTATTAGAAATTTATTTAAGATCTTCTAATTTTAGACCTTGATTTACTTTGATAGTTTCAAAGTTTAGATTCATTTTAAATTGCCCTAGATCCATCACTGCTTCTTTTGCAAAAGCTACGCCATCTACTTTTTGATAGTTCTTATAATACTGTTGTTGTGTAACAGGACCTTGTGGACCTTTCTCGACTTTGGTTGTTTTCACTAATAAATAAGTTTCTTTATCATAGAATCTATGTGATTTTTTACCAGAAGGCGCAGTGATCTCAACATCAATGGCATCTTTGCCCTCCACTTGCTCCATTCCAACAATAGCTAGCTTGTACCCCTTTTGCTGATACATTAACTCAGGTACCAAGTAAGAAGATTCGTCTAAGCCTTCTTTTAAATCATCAGTAATAGGCGCTTGCATGCCTTGTTGACTTACTTCATACTTTCCATCCACCACTGCTTGTTTTGAGATAACCATACCACCCATGGACATTAACATCACAGCACTTCCTGGTTGAATAATTTTTTGAACAACATCAATGGATTGACCCATCACTCCTACTTTACCATTTAATTGAACATCTTTGATTTTTTCAATAGAAGCTTTTCCTCCCATTGCTTCCACCGTTTTATTGATTAATACATCTAATGTTAAGGATGCATCTACTTTTACTTCTTTTGGCGCAGCTATTTCATTCCCTTCTATATCAAAATACTTAACTTCTCCATATTTCTCTAAACCTTTTGCAACTTGTTTAGCATCACCCACAACTACAATATGCATTTGTGAGGGCTGTAATAAACTGGTAGCCGCTTCTTGAACTTGTAATGCGCTCACTGAAGCTAAATTGGTTAAATACTTTTGATAATAATCAGCTGGTAAATTATATTTTTCAATATTTAATGCAAATCCTGCAATGGTAGTAGGATTTTCCAAAGATCTTGCAAAACCACCTGCTAAATAATTTTTCATTCTAGATAATTCACCATCGTCTACTTTCACAGAACGAATCGTATTAATCTCTGCAAGTGTTTCCTGAATAGAGCTATCTGTTTTTTCATTTCTTACAGAAGCCTCTGCTTTAAAAATACCTACATACTTATTGGTTTCTAAAGAAGAATAGGCTCCATAGGTAAACCCATGCTTTTCTCTAAGATTAGCGAATAATCTTCCTGAAAAACCACCTCCTAAAATATTGTTCATCACATTTGCAGGAATATCATTTGGAGCGCCTTTCACTAATTGAAGCGGCGTTGCAATAGTTACTACACTTTGAACAGATGAAGGTCTATCCACAACAGCAATATATGTTTTTGCAGGTCTTGCAGATTTCTCAAATTGCTGCACAGGAACAGTTCCTTTTTGCCATGCACCAAAGTATTTTTCTGCTAATTTTTTAGCATCTGCTGGTTCAATATCACCCACAAAAATCAAGCTAGCAATATTGGGTTTCCAATAATCCCCAATGAAAGATTTAACATCTTCTGCTTTGATAGCATTTACTGTTTTGGTAGTCATAATTTCGCCAAATGGATGATTGGCACCATACACTAATTTTTTCACCACATTATTAGCAATGGCATCTGCATCATCTTTATTGCTTTCAATACCAGAAATAGTTTGTTTTCTAACTTTTTCTAATTCTTCCGCATTCAAAGCTGGGTGTAAAACCACTTCAGATAATAACCCAAACAAAGTAGGGAAATTTGATTTTAATGAAATTGCTACCGCACTTGTACTAGAAGTAGATAAACTTCCCCCTAAGTATTCAACTGCCTCATCTAATTGTTCTTTAGATTTAGTTGTAGTCCCTCTTTTTGCTAATTGGCCAGCCATCTCAGCTAAACCTGCTTTATCCCCTTCTTTGAATCCATCCACATCAAAACTTAATTGTGCAATGACTCTTGGTAATTTTGTATTCTTAACTACATATACCTTCAAACCATTCGCTAAAGTGAATTTAACTGGATTGGCCACTTGAATGATTGGTGCTTTTCCAGGAACCGGCGCCTTGGATCTGTCAATATTTTGCGAAAATGCCGCAATGGGTAAAAAACAGATGATTATATTGAATATTTTTTTCATAATAGGATAATTGAAATAAGTTAAATTTATTTTGAAGCGCTTTTTTGCTTAGGTAAATAATATAAGACTACTCGGTTATCTTTGTTTAGATACTTTTTAGCAACATTTAAAACATCTTCTCTTGTAACCTTATTGTATTTTTCTAATTCTGTATTAATCAAGTTGGCATCTCCAAAATATACTTCATTATTTGCCAAACTTTCTGCAATACCAGCCATCGTTGCTTTGCTAGAAACTAGTTCAGAAGTAATTTGGTTTTTCACCTTTTGGAATTCTCTTTCACTTACCAATTCTTTTTTTAATTGATCTGTTACACTATCCATACTTTGTTCTAATGTTTCAATCTTTACGCCCACATTTGCAATAGCTAATGCAATCAACAAACCTTCATCTTCATTAAAGAAAGGAACAGATTGCGCAGCTGCAGCTTGTTGTTTTTTATCTACCAATGATTTATTCATTCTTGAAGATTCACCCCCACTCAAAATAGTAGACAATACATTAAAGGCATAGTACTCATCACCTCCTTGCTTGGGTGCCCTATAGGCTTGAAACACACCCGGTAATTGAATATTGTCATAGATGATATCTCTTACTTCACCACCCAATGCTGGTTCTTTGATGTTGGGACGATTGATCGCAATAGTGCCTTTAGGAATAGATCCAAAGTAAGCAGCTATTTTTTCTTTTAATTCAGCCTTATTAAAATCACCAGCAATAGAAAGAACACAATTGTTAGGTACATAATAGGTTTTATAGAACTGAATAAACTCTTCTAATTTCGCAGCATTTAAATGTTCCATACTTCCTATAGGAGACCATTTATATGGATGTACTTTAAAAGCTCTTTTCAACATCTCATTCAAAAAACTACCATATGGACGATTATCCATTCTTTGACGTTTTTCTTCTTTTACCACTTCTCTTTGTGTATTTACTCCAACTTGCTCAATCTTAGCATGCATCATTCTTTCACTCTCCAACCAAAGACCCAATTCCACTTGATTAGAAGGGAGTAACTCATAATAAAAAGTTCTGTCCTGAGAAGTATTCGCATTCAAAGCACCTCCAGCGTTGGTAACATATTTGTCAAACTCTCCTCTTTTGATGTTTTCAGAACCTTCAAATAACAAATGTTCAAAGAAATGCGCAAATCCAGTTCTTGCAGTGTCTTCATTTTTGGAACCTACATGATATAAAGCTGTCACTGCTACAACAGGGGCACTATGGTCTTCATGTAAGATTACTTTTAATCCATTGGGTAATACATATTTTTCAAATTGAATTGACTGTCCAAATGCCGTTGCTCCAATAAATAGCAATAGACAGCTTAAAAAAAACTGTTTTTTCATCTTATAAAATTTAAAATTTTGAAAGGTAAATCTAGTACGAAAGCCAGATTAGAGCAAATAAATAAATGTTAAAGGCTTCTAATTATCGTATCTAGTAAATGAGGTGCTGAGGCATCAAACCATTGAACAGTAGGGTCTTTTTTAAACCAGGTCATTTGCCTTTTCGCATATTGTCTAGTGTTTTGTTGAATTGCTGCAATTACCCTTTCTAGACTTTGCTCCTGATTAAAATAGGGCAACCACTCTCTATACCCTACTGTTTGAAGCGCATTCAATGAAAATTGAGGTAAAAGAGATTGTACTTCTTTTTCTAATCCGTGAGCAACCATTTGCTCGACCCTAGTATTAATTCTTTCATAAAGTAAGGATCTATCCATTTCTAAGCCAATCAGTTTAACAGTAAAAGGTCTTTGTTTTTTTTGATGACATTGATATGAGAGAATAGACTTTCCTAATCCTATATATACTTCCAAAGCACGCATTAATCTATGCGGATTTTCTTGCTCAGCTTGTTCCCAATATGCAGGATCTTTTTGAGCCAATTCATTTTGTAACCAAATCAAACCGTTGGATTCGTATGATTGAATGATGCTTGTTCTTACTGAAGGATCAATACTAGGAATATCATCCAAGCCTTCGCAGAAGGCTTTAATATACAAACCTGTTCCGCCCACCATCACAATATGCTCTTTTTGCTGAAATAGTTTTTCAGAAATGTATAATGCTTCATTTTCAAAAACAGAAGCGTTTACTATTTCATCAATAGAATGATTAGCAATAAAATGATGTGGAACCTGATTTAATTCTTCATGACTTGGCCTTGCAACACCAATACTTAGTTCTTTGTAACATTGTCTTGCATCTGCAGAAATAATTTCGGTTTGAAAATGCTTTGCTAATTGAATAGCCAATACAGTCTTCCCAACAGCAGTGGGACCAACAATAATATAAACCGTCTTAGACAATTGAATTGTATTTAAAATGCTTCGGATGAATCATCAAAAAAACCTTCGTTATCACCGCCATCATCATCCCCAGTTTCTTCATCAGAGGCTTCCGAGTCTTCTTCTTCGCCTTCTTCACCAAAGCCTTCACCCGCTTCAGTTAAATCATATTTTTCTTCTATATCTGCAAATTTTTCGCCCAATAAACCTTTGGTACCATATTGCATGGGACCCACACCCTCCACTCTAGAGATTATCGGATACTCCAAACTCATATCCGCATCTGCATTTTTAATTACCTGAATCAATTCCACCAAAAAAGTCCAGGATTTATTAAAATCGTATAAATAAATAAAGTGTTGATTGGTGTCCATTATTTCTGAAGCAATAGTTGTTTCATCCATCAATAATGGAGCAACGGGATATTCTTTTTGATATACTTCCTTACTAATTTCTCTACCTCTTTGCCAATTATCGTTGCTTCTAAAAAAAGTTGCGTCATGCTTTTGATCGAATTCAAAGGCCTTCAAAATGATTTGATGAAAATCAGAAAAATGTTGTGTATGCCTCACCAAGACATCTCTATAAATTGCATCTTCCTCTTCCCAATAAACTCTAAACTTTAAAATGGCCATAAGGTGATTTTGAAGCGCTAATTTACTATTTATTAGCCTTAGAAAATGAAAATATGTAACAATTATGCACTAATGGGTTTTAAGCCAAGTTTTGCTGCCTCTTGTATCATAAAAGCATAGGCAGGGTCATATGCATTAGGTATTACCCCATCCAAAATGGCTTCCCTAATAGCGTCTTTAATGATACCCACTTCTTTGGAAGGCGGGATGCCAAAATGTTCCATGATCAATTCTCCTGTAATGGGCGGTTGCCAATTTCTTATCTTATCTTTTTCTTCTACTTCTATAATTCTTTGTTTCACTAATTCAAAACCTTGCAAATATCTTCTGACCTTATTTTGATTTTTACTGGTAATATCACCGGAGCATAATAACATTAAAGACTCAATATCATCACCCGCATCAAACAACAATCTTCTAATGGCACTATCCGTAACATTTTCTTTGGTTAAAGAAATAGGTCTTAAATGCAGTGCTACTAGTTTTTGAACCATTTTCATTTTTTCATTTAATGGTAATTTCAAATGAGTGAAAATTTTAGGGACCATTCTCGCACCCACCACTTCATGCCCATGAAAAGTCCAACCAAAACCTTGTTCAAATCTTTTAGTTTTAGGTTTAGCTATATCATGCAACAAGGCAGCCCATCTTAACCAGATATCATCAGATTGAACTGCTACATTATCCAACACTTGTAAAGTATGTGAAAAATTATCTTTATGCCCAATACCATCCAGGGTTTCAGCACCTTCTAATTGTAACAATAAAGGGAATATATGATCTAATAGGCCTGCGTCTTTTAATAAATACCAACCCTTTGAAGGTTTATTGGTCAACATTATTTTTTGCAACTCATCGGTAATTCTTTCTTGTGAAACTATTTTAATTCTATTAGCCATTCTTTGAATGGATTGAAATGTTGCATCGGTGATGGTAAAATCTAGTTGAGTTGCAAAGCGAATTGCACGCATCATTCTTAATGGATCATCGTCAAAAGTTTGATCAGGCGCTAAGGGTGTTTTTAAAACGCCTTTTCCCAAATCTTCTAATCCACCAAATGGATCTATAATCGTTCCAAAATGCGCATCCGATAATTCAACTGCTAATGCATTAATCGTAAAATCTCTTCTATTTTGATCATCTTCAATTGTCCCCGGTGCCACTTGAGGTTTTCTACTATCTTTAGAATAACTTTCTTTTCGAGCGCCTACAAATTCAATTTCAATATCTTGAAATTTCACTTGCGCTGTCCCAAAGGTTTTAAATAAACTTACTGGAGGTGTTGGTTTGAATAATTTAGCAAATGCCTGCGCCAATTCCATACCATCACCCATGCAAACAATATCAATATCCTTAGTAGGTCTATCTAAGATTTTATCTCTAACAAAACCACCTACCGCAAATGCAGGAATATCCAGTACAGATGCCGCTTTGGCAACTGCATGTAATAATTCCGCTTCTCTTGTAGAAAAATGAATTTGCATAGCAAGCAAAAGTACTTAATTGTTCCCTATATTCGTAAGCAAATAGCCGCTAATAGTGGCAAAATAAATGCAAATGACCTCCCTAAGCATAGTAATTGTTAGTTATAGATGTTGGCAAAGATTAGATACTTGTTTAAAAAGTATTCAACAACAATCTTTGGACTTCTTAGAAGTTGTGGTGGTGGACAATCATTCTAATGATGGAAAAATAAAAGATTTCATGTTGGCCCACCCCTCAGTACAATTTATACAACAAGAAATCAATGGAGGATTTGCACAAGCTTGTAATAAAGGAGCAGCCATTGCAAAAGGAGAATGGATATTGTTTTTAAATCCAGACACCATTTTAGATCCTCAAACACTTTTGCCACTTATTCAAAAAACAAATACCGAACCCGATTGGAAATTAATTGGCATCAAACAACTAGACGATAAAGGCAGAGATACTTATCCCTTTGGTTTGTTTTTACAATGGTGGAATATTTGGCCTCCCATTAGAAGTATACAAAGATTGATCGGAGGCAAAAAACTTTCAAAAAAAGATTGGAGCGATGAATCAGTGAGTTATCCTGATTGGATTTCCGGATCTTTTGTATTAATGAGATCAAAAGATTTTAAAATCATTGGTGGATGGGATCAACGATTTTGGATGTATTGTGAAGATATGGACCTAAGCAAAGCTGCGTCATTATTGGGGTGGAAGAGAGTGATGTATAATGATATTCAGTGTATCCATAGCCATGGAGGCTCTTCAAGAATCAATCCAACAATAAAAGCGATTACTAAATCTGCTGTAATTATTTCCAATTTTAAATATATCGATAAACATATTGGGGTCCCTGGAAAATGGATTGCTCAAGCAACACTATTGCTGATGACCATTATTAACTTATTGATTGCTTTACCATTTTCAAGTACCAAAAGGCAAATGGTAAAAGAATTATTATACAATAGAAGATAACTACTTTCTAATTACCACTAAATTACCTTCTGCGTCCCATTTGACAATGGAGGAAGGTTGTTGAATTATTTGATCATCCTGACGATATCGAACAATATAATCAACGCTTTCTTTTATATCTAAAGAAATATCAGCAAAACTTAGTGGAGTTGGATAACCAGAAATATTCGCTGAAGTACTCACAATGGGTTTGCCAAATTGATGAATCAGTTTATTACAAAATATTTCTTTACAAATTCTAATAGCGATACTGCCATCGGCTGCAATCAAATTTTTTGCTAAACCTTTTGCTTGTTCATAAATCACTGTAGTAGGCTGATGGACACCTTTGATGTAATCAAAAATCTTAATATTGATTTGATTGGTATATTCCAAGATGCTTTCTTCATTGGCCACTAATACAATAAAGGCCTTTGTGTCTGCCCTTTTTTTTAAATCAAATATCTTTGCTACAGCATTTTCATTAGTAGCATCACACCCTATCCCCCAAATGGTATCAGTAGGATATAGTATGAGACCCCCTTGCTGAAGGACCTCTAAACTTGCTTGCAAATCATCTTCCATTAAAAACATATTGCAAATTAAACATTCGAGCCGTATTTTTGCCCAAATTGAAAAAATGGAATTAAAAACAACTATCGATGCTGCATGGCAGGATCGTGGATTATTAAAAGACACAAAATACAGTGAGGCGATTAGATCCGTAATTGAAGAAGTGGACAAGGGAAGATTAAGAGTTGCCGAACCTAAGGGTGATCAATGGGTAGTGAATGAATGGGTAAAGCAAGCGATCTTAATGTATTTTGGTATTCAACAAATGCAAACTTGGGAAATTGCTCCATTTGAGTTTCATGATAAAATGTTATTGAAATCTGGCTATGCAGCCTTAGGCGTAAGAGCAGTGCCACATGCCATTGCAAGATATGGTGCTTACCTAGCTAAGAATGTAGTGTTAATGCCAAGCTATGTTAACATTGGTGCTTATGTAGATGAAGGAACAATGGTGGACACTTGGGCAACCGTTGGAAGCTGCGCTCAAATTGGTAAAGGGGTTCATTTAAGTGGTGGCGTGGGTATTGGCGGTGTATTAGAACCATTACAAGCAAGTCCAGTAATTGTAGAAGATGGTTGCTTTATTGGAAGTAGATGTATTGTTGTGGAAGGCGTGCATTTAGAAAAAGAAGTGGTTTTAGGTGCTAATGTGGTATTAACCCAAAGCACTAAAATTATTGACGTAAGCGGACCAACGCCCATCGAATATAAAGGAAGAGTTCCAGCAAGAAGTGTGGTAATACCTGGTTCTTATACAAAGACTTTCCCAGCAGGAGATTTCCAAGTTAGTTGTGCATTGATTATTGGGCAAAGAAAACCGAGTACCGATTTAAAGACCAGCTTAAATGATGCATTAAGAGATTTTAATGTAGCAGTATAAAAAAGTCCTTTTCATATAATCAAGGTTTTGTTATTGCTATAATTGGCACATTGCTTTTTTCAACAAAAGCAATTTGGATTAAACTTTGCTTTAGAGAGAGTCATATCAATGCAACCACTTTATTAACGTTGCGGATGTTACTCTCTCTTCCATTTTATGTCATCATATTGTGGGCCATTAAAAGAAATGGCAAGGCTATACAAGCTTCTAATAAAATCTATCTATGGGCAATTTCCATGGGCCTGCTTGGTTATTATTTAAGTAGTTTATTTGATTTTATAGGATTGCAATACATATCAGCAGGGATTGAAAGAATTATACTTTTTGTGTATCCAACCCTAGCGGTTTTAATCAACTTTTGGTTTTTCAAAATACCTATCATCAAAAGACAATGGTGGGCTATTATGGTAACTTATATCGGAATAGGATTGGCTTATTGGAGTGAGATGAAACAATTTCAACATACTGAGTTATTCATCTTTGGTTCATCCATGGTTTTATTATGTGGCATCACTTATGCCATATATTTAGTGGGCACTGGAAAGCTGATTCCCAAAATGGGCGCTACACAATATACCAGTATTGCCATGTTATCTGCAAGCGCTGGGATATTCACCCATTTTTGTATAACTGAGCCTATTGGTAGTATTCACCAATACTTAGACCCTAATAATCCAATCTTTATCTATGTGATAGGTTTAGCCCTTTGTGCCACAGTAATCCCTTCTTTTTTACTAAGTACAGGAATGAAGAGAATTGGTTCTAATGATTTAGCCATTGTAACCAGTATCGGACCCGTTGCTACCCTATTTCAAGCCAGATATCTTTTAAATGAACCATTTAGTCTATTACAAATATTGGGGACAGTACTAGTGATTATTGGGGTATTAATGGTTAAGAGATCTGAATAACAAATTCGAATATTTAAGAAAAAATTTGGGGTGATTAAGACGAATCCTAACCACCCCGATTATCCTTCCCCCAAAGGATAATATATTTAATATTTCTTTAATCTATTATAGTACTAATTCTAAGAAAAAACAAATCTGCAACCAAATAACGCTTGATGTTAGGTTTTTTGTAAACAAAGATGTGAAATAATATAAATCTATTTAAAATATTATAAAACATTTATATACATATTAGTAATTTATATAATTTTAATTAAAACAAATAAGTTATTTTCTTATTATAATTTTTATCTACTTTTGGAATAGAAGTCATTGTATGAAAAAAGAATTACTAAGCATTTGCTTCTTGCTAATCTTTACCCTCCTTTCTGCTCAAAAAGGAAATAACGTATTAAAAGATTATGAAATAAGCTTAATTAAACTCATAGAAAAAGATACTGCTGATTTTTATAGCACAATAGATAATAACGAATTCCAATTCGGAACTGATTTCAAAGGTGCCACCTTTCTCAATATTGCTAAACAAAAAGGTCAAATATACATTCAGCCACTAGGTACAGGTAGATTGTATCAGATTATTAAAAATAATGACACATATCGTTCAATAAGAATTGACTCTACAATACATTCGGGCGTTAACTTTTTCTCCAAGACTTTTTTCACAAGAGACACATTATATCAGTTTGGTGGACTAGGCTTTTGGTCGATAAGAGGCTTATTGACCTTCTTTAGTAGACAAACGGATCAATGGGAGTTAATTCAAACCAATAGGGCAGTTCCTAGCTTTTTTGATAATTTTCAAGACGCAGTAATCAATGTTAAGGATGACGGTGTACAACCAAAACTGTATATTTCCAATTCATATAATTACAAAAATTACCCTCAGTCATTTGACATGGTGGCAATCGACACCTGTTTTGTTTTAGATTACAACACTAAAAATTGGACGGCACTGGGTAAAATTAACCCTGAATTAAAAAGAATTTTATTGGCTAAAAACTCCCTGGCTTTAGATTTTGGGAATACCTTAATTATACAAAGTGCATTAGAATTTTATTGGATCAATTTTGAAAAGAATAATTACGGTAAACTAAAATCTTCATTCAATAATGAATTAAGACAAAAATGGCTAAGAATTTATAGTAATGAAAATAAGATAGGAATTACTAATTTTCAATTTAATATTGGAAAGAACATTTACTTTATAAAACTTTCCAAAGACAAGAAAATAGAATACGAAGTATTTGCCTTCAATGAGAAAATGATAGACCTTGCCAATCAAGAATATGTTTACTCCAATAAAACAGATTACCTTGGTATGGTTACTGGCTTTTTAGATACCAACAAAACATTGTTGCTTTCAGTTTTATCTACTTTTGTCCTTTTCTATTTTGTGTACGGCTTTCAAAAGAACAAAAAGAGATTGCCAAAAGAAGTAGTTACAATATTGAATAACAACTTCTATAATGCACTGACAATAGTAGAAAAAGAATTGATTGAAGAATTATACAAACATCTTTTAAAAGGAGAAGAAGTTTCTACCAAGTTGATCAATAAAATTATTGGGGTTCAACAAAAAGACACTTTGACACAAAATAAAAGCAGGAGTGATTATTTTATTAGGATTAATCAAAAATTCAAAATGGCAACACAGTATAGTGAACCATTGATTGTAAAGCAAAGAGATCATTCAGACAAAAGACAGTATAATTACAGTTTAAATAAAGCTTATATTGTTGATATAGAGAAGCTTTTTAAGGAGTAAAAACTGCAAGTATAGTATAGTATAGTATAGTATAGTATAGTAAATTAGATTAGGTTAGGTTAGGTTAGGTTAGGTTAGGTTAGGTTAGGTTAGATTTGATAAAACTAGATCAAACTAAACCACTAAAAGACTACAACCTCTTCTGTCACTGTTGTCAGCCCTTCCAAGGATACTAAAACTTCCATCCTCATATACTTCTGCAATATCTTGTGTGGCAATAAAAGCACAGCTATAAATATTCGCTAAATCAATGACGTGCAATATACCTCTTCCTATAGTTTTTAATTGATCCGGGTCTTCCTCATCTCCCACTAACATCTTCATCCAAGGAGGGCATCTAAAAACACCTTCTTTTACTGCATAGGCTTGACTTAATAATTCAGTCATTCCATACTCTGAATGAATAGTCGTAGTGCCTAATCTTTCCTTTAAATAAGCATTTAGCAATGGTTTAATCATCTCTGTTCTTCTTCCTTTCATTCCACCGGTCTCCATTACAATTGTGGACTTTAATTGCTGCGGAAATGCATCGGCAAAATCCATCAATGCAAAACTCACCCCTATTAAAATGGTTTTTTGTTTTTTAGTTTCCAATTCTTTTAAAACAGTATCTAATTTTTCAAATTCATTTAAATAAAATCCACTCAAAGCATGAGATGATTGTTTAATTAAATGATCTACCATATATACCAAACTAGAATGAGCTCTTTCTAAATAAGAAGGCAATAATCCAATAATACAATAATCACTTGGATGTCCATAGCACAATTCAAAGCCTTTATTAAAACTAGAAGCGTAAATACTCAAATCCGTTACCCAATGTTTACTTACCACGTCAGCGGTTGTTCCACTGCTCTCAAAATGTGTGGAAGGTTTTGGGCCAATAAAAACATCATGGGTTTTGAAAAAAGAAATAGGTAAGAAAGGAATGCCCGTTACCAGAGCTTCTTCTTCTAGCATTTGATGTGACTTGGCTAGATGTATCCATTCTTTATATACCGCATTGTTTTTAGCCTGCCATTCAGATAAAGCCTTGGCTTTATTGCCAAAATCGGCAGGGCTCAATGCCCATAATGTTGCTATATCAAAGGGTGGTTGAATCATTGTTTCAGTGTACAAAAGTAAGTATTTATTGAACTATAAATAAAAGCAATAAGTACTATCTTGCAGTAGATAAAATATACCAAGATTTATGGCAAAGACAACTACTATTAAAAAAGCAAAGAAAACAGAGATTCAACCTAAGGCTTACGAATTTTTAAAACAGTATATCAATAATCCCTCTCCTGTGGGTTTTGAAACAAGTGGTCAAAAAATTTGGCTAAACTACGTTAAGCAATATGTAGACACTACTTTTACGGATCCTTATGGAACTGCAGTAGGTGTTATCAATCCCGATGCTCCCTTTAAAGTGGTTATTGAAGCACATGCGGATGAGATTAGTTGGTTTGTAAATTATATTAACGATCAAGGATTAATCTACTTGAAAAGAAATGGTGGCGTAGATCACCAAATTGCCCCTAGTATGCGTGTTTGGATCCATGGCAAAAAAGGACCTGTTAAAGCAGTTTTTGGATGGCCTGCTATTCATACTAGATTAAGTAACCCTGAACAAAAAGAACCTCAACCCAAAGTGGATAATCTAACATTAGATTGTGGGGCGAGAAGCAAAAAAGAAGTAGAAGCGTTAGGTATTCACATTGGCGCAGTGGTAACATACGAAGAAGGCTTTGACGAATTAGCACATGACTTTATTATTGGTCGAGCTTTTGATAATAGAATTGGCGGATTCATGATTGCAGAAGTGGCAAGATTATTAAAAGAAAATAAAAAGAAGCTGCCTTTTGGATTGTATATAGTAAATGCAGTACAAGAAGAAATTGGATTAAGAGGTGCTGAGATGATTGCTAGAAGAATCAAACCTAATATTGCTATTGTTACAGATGTTACCCATGACACCCACACACCAATGATTAATAAAGCCATTGAAGGGGATATTAAATGTGGAAGCGGCCCTTCATTAGCCTATGCTCCAGCGATACACAATAAATTATTAAAGATTGTAGAAGATACTGCCGCTGCAAAAAAGATTCCTGTACAGTTTAGAACCTTAAGCAGAAGTACCGGAACAGACACAGACAGTTTTGCATATGCCAATGATGGTTGCCCTTCTGTATTAATTTCTATTCCTTTAAGATACATGCATACGACGGTTGAAATGATTCATAAAAAAGATATTACAGATACCATTCAATTAATGTATGAAAGCTTATTGAATTTATCTCCAAAAACTAATTTAAGTTACTTATAATGAATGCATCCCCTATTAAAATTGCCATTATCGATATGTATAATGGGAGTCCTAATGTAGGGATGCAGTGTATTGATAATATCTTACATCATTGGGCAACTACTATCTCAAGGCCTATTGAAAAAACTATTTTCCATCTAAGAGATCAATGTCAGGTTCCTGATTTAAGTTTTGATATCTATATCTCAACGGGAGGTCCTGGTTCTCCTACTGATACGATCAACGAAACTTGGGACCAGCAATATGTTGCATGGCTGGACCAAGCTTTTTTACACCAAAAATGGGTATTCTTAATATGTCATAGTTTTCAAATTGCTTGTAGACATTTTAATATTGGTAAAATCTCGTTAAGAAGATCTAGACAAATTGGTATACTACCAGTGCATCCACTAGTGAAAGATGATTTATTTGAAGGCTTAAAAGATCCATTTTATACTTTAGAGAGTAGATACTATCAAATTACAGAACCCAATGATGCGGCTATTGCAGCTATGGGAGCTCAAATTATCATTCTAGAAAAAGAAAGACCCAGTGTGCCATTAGAAAGGGCCATTATGGGAGTTAAATTCAATAACCAAATGTATGGGGTGCAATTTCATCCCGAAGCGGACCCTTCTTTATTAGATCCATATTTCACACAATCCGAAGTAAAGGATTCCATGATTGAAAGTTTCGGTGAGCTTAAATGGAAAAAAACACATCATTCCATTAAAGATCCTTCAAAAGTTGAAGCAACATTCTCTATCATGATTCCTAATTTTTTGAATAAAGCTATTCAAGAATGAAGCCTGATATAAGAAAACAATTTAACAAAGCATTTACAGATAAAAAGTACCAAACTTATATTCAATTCATTGAAAAAGTTCAAGGAGGGCAACTTCAATTTAGATTAGCAGAAACGCCCATATTTCTGGATAAACCATTCACGCAATTACTATTAAATGCAGGTAATTCAATTTGTCATCAGTTATCTCAACCTGAATTCATCCACAAAACTGAAGATGCTATTCCTGAATATGCTTCTACTAAAAACGAAACTTCCTTACCAGAATGCTTAGTCATAGATTTTGCCATTGCAGAAAACGAGCAAAAAGAAATAGTTCCTAAATTAATTGAGTTGCAAGGATTCCCATCCTTATTTGCTTTTGAATTACTTCATGATGATGCATTTAATGATGCATTTGAAATACCTTTAAACTATACTCCTTTTTTAAATCACTATAACAGAGAACAATATATAGCGCATTTCAAAAAGATCGTATTGGGAGAAAATAATAAATATACTGTTTTATTAGAAATCAAACCAGAGGAACAAAAAACAAAAATTGATTTCTATCATACACAATCAATAATTGGATTACCTATTGTTTGTATTTCTGAGATCTTTCAAAAAAAAGATCATTTATATTACCACAGAGCAGGAAAAGATATTCAAATTGAAAGAATATACAATAGAATGGTATTTGAAGAGATTCAGCAACAAGATGCAGCTATACAAGAAAAATGGGAAATCATTAGAAATACAGAAGGACTCGAATGGGTGACTCACCCTCATCATTTTTTTAGATTTAGTAAATACAGTTTACCTTTTTTAAACGGTATATCTATTCCTCATACCCAATTTTTACATACCGTTAAAGAAATACCTAGCAACCTAGATCATTACATTCTTAAACCTTTATTCTCTTTTGCTGGACAAGGAGTGATCATTGAACTTACAGAAGACATTATTTCCGAGATTAAAGATCCACAAAACTGGATTTTACAAGAAAAAGTAAGTTATGCTCCAATCATTGAAACCCCCACTGGGCCTACCAAAGCGGAAATTAGATTATTCTATTTTTGGGATAATGCACAACAAAAATATACAGCCACAATGAATCTGGTAAGACTTAGTAAGGGAAAAATGGTTGGCGTGAATTATAACAAAACTGCCACCTGGGTAGGCGGCAGTTTAGCTTACTTTGAATCTTAAGCTACATTTTACTCTGACTTGTTCATTAGTTTGCCTAATAAACTAAAGGCATTTTCAATCACCATATTTTTACCTACCCATTCTGATGCTTCAGGATTTAGAATAGCTGCAGTAGTTTTATTAATAGTCCCCACAGTCACTTGCTTTGCTTCAAATTGATTGGCAGATTTTTGGATAAAAATATAATCAATTCCTTGGAATCTTTGAATTGCATTGATTGGCACAATGACCGCATTGGTATTGTTGACAGAAAAGTCAGCGGTTAAAAACATACCTGGTACCATATTTTTGGGCACAGACACAAAATGACAATGTAATAATCCAGACTTATCATCATCTAAATTTTTTGATACCGCTAAAACTGATACCGCATAAGATTTATTGGACTCATTTGCTAAAGTAACTTTACCTTTCATACCTTCTTTAAAGTATGAAATGTCTTTTTCATAAATAGTGACAGCTGCATGCACATCATTTGGGTCTATGATTTCCAAAAGAATTTCCGTAGGTGCTACATATTTCCCTCTATTAATATTTACCTTAGAAACATAACCAGAAATTGGTGCGACTAAATTTACCTTACTAGAAATTTTATCAATGGTTAATCCTGCAGGGTCAATATTGATCAATTGCAATTTTTCTGCAAACCCTTTTAAGGCTATAGCATTAGTATTATATTCTGATTGTAATAATTGAAAGGTTTTCTTACTTACGGCATCTTGTTGTAATAATAATTTTTGGCGTTCGATATCTTGAGACAAATAAACTGATTTAGCTTTCGTAGATAAATAATCTTCTTGCAGCTGCACAAATTGAGGATCTTTAATAGTTGCAATTGTACTCCCTTTTTTTACATAATTACCTGGAATTAAATTAATATCTTGAACATAGCCACCCATGGGTATACTCACAGATGCTATGGCTGTAGGAGGAACATCTATTTTACCATTCAAATGCAACTCCATACTTGCTGTACCTTTTTCTAAAACAGCCATTTTCAGGTTCGCTTCTTTAAGCTGATTTTGATCTAATACCACTATTGTATTCACAGGCGTAGTATCTTCTGTAAAATCCGAATTTATTTTTGGCTTATTAGCATTACAAGCATTGAGTGCTAGCAAAACAATAAGGGAAATAAAATATTTTTTCATATAATATATTTTTAAATGTTGATTATTTTGATAGCAGGTAATATAAATAAGACTGCTGCATATTGAGTGTCAATAAGGCATCCAAATATTGTTGTTCTGCTAATTGAACTTGATTCAAACTATTTGACCATTCAATATAATTGATTTGTCCTTGCTGAAAAGAAAAACTTGCCATCTCGCCTAACTTTCTAGTATTGGGCAACAATTGTTTATTTAGATATTGACACACTTCTATTGCTTGTTGATAATTTCCCCAGGCTTTTTGAATATTCATTCTTAATTCTTGCATTACTTTTTCTTGTTCTGAAGCAACAAATTGCTCGTTGAATGTACTTGCTTTAACCTTTTGTCTACCATACTTAGAGAATAATGGCAAATTCAAACCAACTGATACAGAATTATACCTTTGTTGATCCGTAGTGGCTAGTCGAAAACTTTGGTTAGCTGCACCAACCGACCATTGAGGTAAATTTTTTGCTTTTTGTAATTGGGTTTCAAAAATAGCAGTTTGTAGCTTTTGTTGCCATATGGAATACAAAGGATGATCAGCATTTAAAACCGTATCTACTAACTGTACTTGAATAGTTAATGCTTCTGAAGGTAGAAATTTAGTACTATCTTGTAAAATCAAACCCAACTGGCTTTGAATGGTTTTTAATTCCAAATTATTTTTTAACACATTTTGTTCATTCTGAGCAACCCAGTTTTGGATATTCAATCTCTCCAATCCATTATCTTGCCCTGCAGTATATCTAGCTTCTGATAGACTTAATTGTTTAGCATATAGTTGCTGAAATTGCTTTAAAACAAGCTCTTTAGACAATAAATATTGCCAGTGGATATATAATTGCTCCACCGACCACTTAATGAATTGCTTGTCCAATAAAGCTTGATATTGATTGGATTTTAGCATGGAAGCAAACACATTTTGTTGTTGTTTATACACCATGGGTAAATCAAATGTCTGTTCAATAAAATATTTTGAATCATTGAAAGCACTATTAACATTGCCGTAATCTGCTTTAAATGATGCTTTAGCAGGATCAAACCTGTTAGCACTTAAAGCACTAAAATATCCAAATTGTGCAGCATTGGATTTCATCAAAGGGGCTACTTCTAAAGCTCTTGTAATAACCTGTTCTTTGGTTCGTTTAAGTATACTGCTCTGTGCTTGTACATTCAATCCATTGAATAAACACAGTACTACAATAATTAACAAAGGCTGCTTCATTACATGTGTTCTTTTTTCAATCATTTGATATAAAATAGGTAAGACAAATAAGGTTAAAAAAGTAGCTGTTATAAGCCCTCCAATCACTACAGTTGCCAGTGGTTTTTGTACTTCTGCACCAGACCCCGTACTAATAGCCATAGGGATAAAACCAAGAGAAGCTACTGAAGCAGTAATTAAAATAGGTCTTAGTCTAGATTTAGTTGCATTGAATATAATTTCATGAATAGTGAAATTAGTTTCTTTGGCAAGCTTATTCATTTCAGTTAATAAAACAATGCCATTTAAAACAGCCACTCCAAATAAGGCAATAAATCCAACTCCTGCGGATATACTAAATGGCATACCTCTTAACCAAAGTGCCAATACTCCCCCAATTGCAGAAAAAGGAATTGCGGAAAAAATGAGTAAACAATGTTTTAAATTATTAAATGCAAAAAACAGCATCACTAATATTAATAATAATGCAATGGGAACAGCAATTTGAAGCCTATTGACTGCATGTTCTAGATTTTCAAACTGTCCTCCATATTGAATATAGTATCCAACTGGTAATTTAATTTGAGATTGTACTTTATTTTGCAATTCAGTAACAACCGATTTTACATCCTTTCCTCTAACATTAAATCCAATTACAATTCTTCTAGCAGCATCTTCTCTTTGAATTTGATAGGGGCCTTCTTCTATTTTCACTTCAGCAAGTTCGTATAAAGGAATTTGTTTGCCCGTACCAATACTTACCATTAAATGTCCAATATCTTGCCAATCTTTCTTTTGTTGGGCATTTAGTTTTACTACTAAATCAAATCTTTTATCACCCTCAAATACTTTGCCAGCAACTCCTCCAGCATAAGCAGATTGAATTACCTGATTTACATCTTGTATAGAAGCCCCATATTTAGCAATAGCATCTCTATTATATTTAATAACCACTTGTGAAATACCTGTAACTGTTTCAACATATAAATCTTTAGCGCCATCTACTTTTTTTATGATGCCCCCCATTTGTGCAGCATACTTAGCTAAAGTATCTAAATTCTCACCAAAAATCTTACACGAAACATCCTGCCTTGATCCAGTCATTAATTCGTTGAATCTCATTTGTACTGGATATTGAAAACCTGAGGTAATTCCTGGCACATGAGCCATCACTTTGCTCATAGTATCTGCTAATTCATCAAAAGTTGTTGCAGACACCCAGTCTTTTTTGTCTTTTAATATAATCATCAAATCAGACGCATCCATTGGCATTGGATCCGTAGGAATCTCCCCTGCCCCAATTTTAGTGACTATTTTTTCAATCTCTGGAAAATGATCAAGTAATTGCTTAGACGCTTTCTGTGTTGCTTCCAGGGTTGTTTTCAAGGAAGAGCCAGATAACACCCTAGTATCCACTGCAAAATCTCCTTCTTCTAATTTTGGAATAAATTCACCCCCTAATGTTGTAAGTATATATATAGCAAACAAAAAAACTGTGATCGTAACCAATAAAATTTTCTTAGGTATACGTAAAGCCTTTTCTAATAATGGCTGATAGAAATTTTCTACGCGCTGCATTAACTTATCAGTAAGTGTTTCTTTTTGAACTCTATTTCTATTTAATACCCAAGCACTCATCATAGGAACATAGGTAACTGAAAGTATAAAAGCTCCTATCAAAGCAAAGGAGACAGTTTGTGCCATAGGGCCAAACATCTTTCCTTCAATACCCCTTAGTGTTAATATGGGCAGATACACAATTAAAATAATGATCTGACCAAATGCTGCAGCCCCCATCATCTTATTAGAGATATGACCGACCATTTCATTCATTGTTGATCTATCTAATGTAGGAGAATCTTGTGTGGTCTTAGCTGGTTTATACAATTGATGTAGCACAGCTTCTACAATAATGACTGCTCCATCTACCAATAATCCAAAATCTAACGCGCCCAAGCTCATTAAGTTTCCACTTACGCCAAATAAATGCATCAATATAAATGCAAATAACATAGATAAAGGAATCACAGAAGCTACTACTAATCCCGCTCTAAGATTTCCTAAAAATAAAATCAAAACAAAAATCACAATTAAAGCACCTTCCAATAAATTAGTTACCACCGTGCTTATAGCATTATTCACCATTTTTGTTCTATCTAAAAATGCTTCAATCACAACTCCTTCGGGCAAAGATTTTTCAATTACTGCAATTTTTGCTTTTACATTATCAATCACCAATTTACTATTCTCTCCTTTTAACATCATCACCACAGCTCCAGCTACTTCACCTTTGTCATTATAAGCAGTGGCTCCAAATCTAGTAGCTTCCCCTAATTTAACTGTTGCGATATCTCTTACCAATAAAGGAATACCATTAGACATTGTTTTAACAGGAATTGCCCCAATATTTTCCAAAGAATTTACCATGCCTTCTGTTCTAATAAACAAAACACCCGGGCCATGTTCTATATAGGTGCCTCCTGCATTTTGATTATTTTGATTCAGTGCAGTAAAAACATCATTTACTGAAAGTTTATAATTCTTAAGTAATTCCGTGTTTACAGAAACCTCGAATTGTTTAACAGCCCCTCCAAAACTACTTACATCAGCAACTCCTGGAGTACCCAATAATTGTTTGCGTACAATCCAATCTTGAATAGTTCTTAATTCTGTTAGGGTATATTTTTTTTCATACCCTTTCTTTGCTCTTACTACATATTGAAAAATCTCTCCTAAACCAGTCGTCAATGGACCTAATTCAGGAATACCCATTGCTTCAGGAATTTGTGATTTTACAGTAATTAATCTTTCCGAAACCTGATTTCTAGCCCAATAGATATCCATCTTATCGTCAAACACAATGGTTACCAAACTCAATCCAAATCTAGAAAAACTTCTTTGCTCAATAATGCCTGGTATATTTCTGGTCGCTTGTTCAATAGGAACAGTAATCAAGCGCTCTACATCTGGCGCGCCGGCGCTTGGAGCAGATGTAATAATCATTACTTGGTTATTGGTAATATCAGGGACAGCGTCTATGGGTAATTTTGAAATGGAATAAATACCCCCTACAAATAAAGCAAATAATCCAAGTAGTACAATTAATCTATTCTTAATAGAAAATTGAATAATTTTATTTAACATAATTCTTTCTTTTTCAATATAATGAACACACTATTTCTCCAGAGAAATAGAAAAATACAAAAAAAATTATGCCTTGGGAGGTTGAAAAATATTTTTGAGTGCATTGGATAAATGCTTCTTGTCATCATAAAGAATATAATTCTTAGAAAGTCTATCCAAATGCAATGGCTGGAGGGTTTGCTTAGGGACAAATAGACTTACAAAATTCAATAATGATATAGTGCGATTGGAAGATTTAAAAGGCAATTGCATATCTTGTTGGTAATCACTATCATAAGTTTGATTTTCGAAATAGTGTATATCAATAAATGTAGAAAAACTTAATGCAGGATTAAATTGCTTGTGTGTTTTATAATGCTCTATCAAATAGGGCATTTTTAATAACTGATAAGCTTCGGTAGCACCTAGCAAATACAATGACATTAATAATATGGTTACATACTTTCTCAACACATTAAAGATACCTAATTTTTAGTGGTTTTAAGTTAGGATTACTCTAAATTATTGAGGTTGAACATAGTATAAAAGAAAAAACCATTACTTATGCGACTCATAAGTAATGGTTTTAAAAATATTAAAGGTAATTATCCCTTTTTGCAACAAGATTTATCTTTAGCACATGTTGCGTCTTTTTTGCAACACTCCCCTTTGTCTTGAGCGCAAGACTTGTCTTTACAACAAGACATATCTTTTGAGGCTGTTTTTACTACTCTATCATATTGACAACATTCTTCTAATTTACTATATGCTTCGTTTGAAGCTGTTTGATGTTCAGTATCATATCCCGCATTTGCAATGGCAGTTTCCATTTTGTCAGTAGAAGTAGAAGAAGCATTATAGGTAACAGTCAATAATTTGGTATTTTTATCCCATGCAGCAGTCATTGCTCCTGCTGCTTTTGCAGCAGTTTCAATATTTTTTTTACACATACCACAGTTGCCAGATACTTTGATTTTAGAACTATTTTGTCCAAAAGAAACAATAGAAGTGAAAACAATCAATAAAGAAGTTAATAATACGTTTTTCATAAAATAAATTTGATAATTAAAAAAATAAAGGAATACAATAATGTTTCGACAAAATTGTATTGTATCAAATTCTATAATGACAAACAAGCTTATAAATAGGTGGATCAGACGACCTATTTATATAGAGCTTCCTGTAAGAGAATAAATTTGCTGGAAAATGGTCTTCTGTAATGGCATAATTTAATAATTCAACAGAAGTTGTATGGCTTAGCTTTTGTTGATCAGGTGCAAATTGAGGAGCATGAACATCTTGTGCTTTTACAAATTTTACCGTATCCTTACAACAATGAACTTTATTAGATGCTTCTTGAGCCTTATTACATTGACATTTTCTTACCTTACCCATACAATAGTGGGTGCTTACAGAAGCCCCTACACTAGATAAAGTGTAAAAAATTAGTAATAATAAAGTCAACAAGCTTTTCATTGATACAAAGTTAAGTACAACTACATCAATAAAAATTGTTAAAAAACATATTTTCCTTAATTAATAAAATGCCACCAAACGCCCACTCGCACCCAAATACCTGTTCCAGGGTAGTTTCTTGCAGAAAAATTGTAATGATTCCCTAATGTATTACTAGAGGGTAATAAGGTATGTAGATTCTCTACCCTAATGTATGCTTTAAGCCTTTTAATCATCATGTGATAAAATGCATTCACCATTGGTCGATTGCTCAACATAAAATCGTTTTGAACATAGAACTGCCCAGTCATAGGCATATAATCCTCAGCTTTAAACGCCGTATGATAAATAAATTCTAAACCGGTAGACATATTTAAGTTCTTATAGAAAACGCCCTCAAAGGCAATTCTTTGTCTTGTCAATAATTTAGGAACTCTAATTGGGCTTGTTTCATCCACTATTTGCAAGTGCAGTTCATTATACCAATTCCAATGCTTTGACAATTTGAATTGATTGGCAATTTGTGCATTGATATAATGAATAGTCCCCTGATAAATAGCTGCATTATACCCTGTAGTATAATATTGATAGTTATTGATTAACTGATAGGTCACCGAACCTTTCCATGCCTTTTTCAAGTTACCCGTGGAGGCAATCAATTGAACATGATTTTCTTTCTTAATACCAGACAGACCTAGAATAGGAAAATCTGTGATACCCATGGCATTCCTTGATGGTGTTCGATTAATGTTGTTAAAAGCCAATTGAACATAATTCCCTTTTTTATTCAATAAACTTGTTAAGGAAGCTTTAGCAATATAATCACCTGCATGAAAGCCTACTAAAAACAATTGACCATATATATCTACATCCCAGACCTGATTCTTGGTTTTATTCTTGTAGGCGCCAAATCCATAACTATCCTGTGCAGACCAATCTTTTCTTTGCAGAAAACTGCCTGACTGATTAGACAAACCAGCACCCAATTGTAAAAATTGATTGCTGTTGTTTTTTTGAGGATAACTTATTAAACTAAACTCATTACTAAAAATATTCCATCGATCTCTGAATTTGATCGGACCCTCGATGGTATTGGTAAAGTTAAAATAAGTAGTATAGTTAGTTGCATTAGGCTCCGCGTCTTGAAATAAATATTCAAGTTGTTGGTATTTAATTTCATTCTGAAATCTTAATCTTGGATAAAACAGATAGGTAGTCACCGTATCTTTAACCACTGAATCTTTTTGGCCTACATCATATGTTTGTTTCCATAAAAAGGTATTGTCTTTGAAAATAGAACCTGTTGCAATATTGGTATTAAATGGATTCCTAAATGAAGCACTACTTACCCCTAATCTTGTCTCCAATTCATACGGATTATTTAAAGCCAAGCTATCTAATCTTGCAGCATTCACTAAACCCCCGTTTTCAGAAGAGGCTGTTTTATTATTTAACATCACCCAAAAACTTTCATATCTTTTTCTTTTGGATTGAAAATGCGCAGTAATACGCATATTACTAAAATTAGCTTGTTGATTTTTAACATTCCCGGGAGAATTACTAAATCTATAATCAAAAGAAAAATTCAATTGTTGCTTCTTATTTTGCGTATGCTTTAATTCTACCAATTGCTCCCCTTTTCCTCCCAATAAATAAGTTAACTCAGTAAACGGTCTGGTGGTTTGATAAAATGGCGTCGCTGCTAATGTATAATTATATAGCTCAAATTGATGAAAGCCTGCATCAAAACCCGCCTTCCAAACAGGTGACAATACATATGAATTTACAGCTGTTCCTGTATTGCCTAAATTATATAAAGTATAGTGTAATGGAAATCGCTTATAAAAATCATTAATAGAAGAATCGTTTTGTTTGATTTCATTGCTATTATATAATTTAAAAAAGATAGTAATTGAATCGGCATTTTGGTCTCTTTTTTGCAAAGAGTCACCCGCCCCGCCAGACTTAGTCGTTCTGCCACCTATTCCAGACATCCTATTAAACGAGCCTGAACGCATTTGCCCGAATGCAAATACATTGATCAAAATAAAACAAACAAAAATAATAAAACGCTTCAATGGCATATTTTATTTTAAGCGATAGCTTTGACTAAATCACTGATGATTAAAGTTAATTTAGGTTCGGCAGCATTTGCTGCCTCTAAAACTTCTTGATGCGTAATTACATTATTGTCTTCACGAATTCCCAAATCAGTCACTACACTAATTGCGAATACACGCATTCCACAATGCACCGCTGCGATATTTTCTTGAACTGTACTCATTCCAACAACATCCCCTCCAACAAATTTGATTAATTTATACTCAGATCTAGTTTCAAAAGTTGGACCAGTCACTCCTACATAAACACCCTCGTGTACTTTAATTTGATGAGCTGCTGCAATTATTTTTGCTTTATCTATAAACTCTTGTGCATAAGGCTCACTCATATCTGGGAATCTAGTTCCTAAAGCAGACTCATTTTTACCAATCAAGGGATTGATTGTGAAAAAACTAATATGATCTTTAATGATCATTAAATCTCCCACTTGATAATCAGGATTTACACCACCTGCTGCATTGGATAGAATTAAATTTTGAACACCTAATAATTTTAGTACTCTTACAGGAAAAGAAACCTGTTCTGGAGAATACCCTTCATAAAAATGAAAACGACCTTCCAAAACCCAAACTTTTTGTCCATTTAAAGTTCCCAATATTAAGCGTCCTTTATGACCTTCTACTGTACTTACAGGAAAATTAGGAATAGCGGTATAAGGAATTTCAAATTCAGTTTCTATTTTAGTAGATAAATTACCCAATCCACTGCCCAATATGATAGCAGTATCTGCTTTTACAGCAATTTTTGATTGAATAAATTGAGCGGTTTCTTGTAATTGAGTCATTAAGTTGGTCATATTCATGCTTTAATTAGGCACAAATATAACTCATTTACTTAGTTTCTTTATTTAAAACCATATAAGCAAACACTCCACTAATCACCATAAAAACTGCCCCCAATAAGAAAGAAGCACCTGGAAAATAAATTGGATTACTCGCTTTAGTGAAATAGGCAAACAAACTGGTCATTACCAATGGCCCAATGATGGAAGTGACGCTCATTATACTGGTAAGAGATCCTTGTAATTCGCCTTGTTGATTCTTTGGTACATGAACCGAAATAAGCGACTGTAATGCTGGGCCAGAAATACCCCCTAAACAATAAGGAATCAAAAAAGCGAACATCATCCAAGAAGAACTAGCAAAAGCAAATAAAATAAGACCTATTGCATATAAAGCAATTCCATAATAAACACTTTTCTTATCCCCTAACTTAGGATTCAAAAAACGAATTAAAACACCTTGCACTAAACCTATGAGCACACCCACCATCGCTAAAGATAATCCAATTGTTTTTGGGCTCCATTTAAACTTTTCAATATTGGCATAACTCCAATTGCTTTGAACTGCATGAGCTGCTAAGTAAACAAAAAATAAACAAACAATTAAACCTGACACCGCTGGATAAGATCTTAAATGCAATAGAGAACTCAAAGGATTAGATCTTTTCCATTCAAAATTTCTACGATTTGATGGAGCCAAAGACTCTGGCAAAACAAAATATCCGTACAATGCATTTACCAGGGCCAAACATGCGGCGACAATGAAAGGTAATTTATGTCCATACTCTCCAAGTATTCCACCCAACATCGGACCAATGATAAAACCAATTCCGAATGCAGCTCCAATCATTCCAAAATTTTTGGCTCTATTGGTATCATCGCTAATATCGGCGATATAAGCTGACGCAGTAGTAATACTTGCACCTGTAATCCCTGAAATGGTTCTACCCACAAACAACCAAAAAATGCTTGGTGCAAAAGCTAAGAATAAATAATCTAAACCAAAACCCAACATAGAAAATAACAATACAGGTCTTCTACCATAGCGATCACTTAAACTACCAATCAATGGAGAAAATAAAAACTGCATGGTAGCATATAAAAATGTTAACCAGCCACCATATAAAGAAACCTTACTAATATCCTCTGTATGAATTAAACCTTTAATTAAAGCTGGTACCACTGGAATAATGATACCCAATCCAACAATATCAATCACGAGTGTAAAAAAGATAAATCCTACTGCAGCTTGTCTATTATTGTTTGCCATTCGACAAATATAAATAAAAAGCCCCAGAACCATCGGCCTGGGGCTTAAAATAACACAATGATTAGGCTTCGTTTCTAAAAACTATGATGCCATCAAAAATATCTATAAGTACTTTCTTAGACTGATCAATTTCTCCGCTCAAAATTTTCTTACTTAATTCGTTCACTACTAATTTTTGAATTAATCTTTTTAGAGGTCTGGCACCTAATTGCATATCAAACCCTTGTTCTGATAAATATTCAATCAAATAATCACTAAACTCAATTTGCATTCCGCTTTCGGCTACCAAATGTTTTAAATTATTCAATTGAATTTTCACAATGGCCGCCATTTGTTTTTGTAACAAAGGTGAGAACATGATAATCTCATCTACTCTATTTAAAAATTCAGGACGAATGGTTTGTTTTAACAAAGCCATTACTTCGGTCTTAGATTGCTCTGTCTTCTGTTCTACGTTTTTATCTGTTACTCCTTCAAAAGCATCTTGAATCAAATGACTACCAATATTACTAGTCATAATAATAATAGTATTCTTAAAATTAACCGTCCTGCCTTTATTATCTGTTAAATGCCCATCATCTAATACCTGTAACAAAATATTCCATACATCAGGATGCGCTTTTTCAATCTCATCTAGTAATACTACACTATATGGTTTTCTTCTAACCGCTTCAGTCAATTGGCCACCTTCATCATATCCCACATAGCCTGGAGGCGCTCCCACCAATCTTGACACCGAATGTTTTTCTTGATATTCACTCATATCAATTCTGGTCATCATGCTATCATCATCAAATAGGTAGTTGGCTAAAGCCTTCGCTAATTCGGTCTTACCAACACCAGTCGTTCCCAAGAAGATAAATGACCCAATGGGTTTTCTTGGATCTTGCAATCCAGCCCTACTTCTTCTAATGGCATCAGACACTGCTGTGATGGCTTCTTCTTGCCCAATCACTCTTTGATGCAACTCGTCTTCTAAATGCAATAATTTCTCTCTTTCAGATTGCATCATCTTGCTTACCGGAATGCCTGTTGCCTTGGCAATATTTTCTGCAATATCTTCTGCATCTACTTCTTCCTTCATTAATCTTTTACCAGTGGTACCAAACTCATTTAATTGTTGCGTAAATGCTACTAATTGAATTTCTTCTTCCTTAATCTTACCATATCTTATCTCGGCTACTTTACCATAGTCACCATTTCTTTCAGCTACTTCTGCTTCCTGCTTAAACTGTTCGATATTGGTTTTACATTTTTGTACTCTATCTACCAATTCTTTCTCTTGAGACCATTTGGCTTTTAAAGTATCTTGTTCTACCGTCAAATTGCTAATCTCAATATTCAAAGCTTTTAACTGATCTGGATTATTCTCTCTTTTAATAGCTTCACGCTCAATTTCCAATTGGCGAATTTGTCTGATTAAAGTATCTAATTCCTCTGGCATTGAATTCATCTCCAATCTTAACTTTGCAGCACTTTCATCGATTAAATCTATGGCTTTATCAGGCAAGAAACGATCGGTGATATATCTACTAGACAATTCTACTGCAGCAATAATCGCTTCATCTTTAATTCTAACATGGTGATGCGTCTCGTATTTTTCTTTCAATCCTCTTAAAATAGATATAGCATCTTCTTTACTAGGTTCATCAATCATTACTTTTTGAAATCTACGCTCTAATGCTTTGTCTTTTTCAAAGAATTTTTGGTACTCCGCTAAGGTAGTAGCACCAATAGCTCTTAACTCTCCTCTTGCTAAAGCT
>CANHUW010000001.1 GCA_947463975.1 Bacteroidota bacterium | reverse complement strand
TCTGATGATTTCATGTGAAATAGGCTTTACCGCTCTTAAAGGTAGTAAAAATACTACCTTTAAGAGCGGTATGGTTGGTTTTATTTCCAAAACAAATTGTTTCTGGTGTTGTAAGGTCACCTATTTTGGTGCTAAAGCACCCGTAGTAACTAAAATCTGCGGGAAACACCTTTTAAACCATACCTAAGGCTATTAATTTAGGCTAAATTATCATTTAAAATTTCACCGTTTTTCACTTGACTTTCACTGGATTAGCCCTATATTTGCACTAATTGACTTGATAATGCGAATTCACCCCCCCCCAACGCTTATTAATCAATTGTAAATCAAATAGTTAAGAGTGTAAAAATTAGCCTATCCCCCTAGTTAATGTTGCTACTGAGGATGGGTATTTTATTTTAAGGACTAAACGATTTACAATAAACTTGGTCTACACATCGTTTTGCTGGTAATCTGTGTAAGCTATCTGTGACTGAGGTCGGCGGAGCCCTGCACTGTTCCCCAAAAACATATAAAACCACAATATTTAACCCCTTTTTTCAAATATCCTAATTCATGCAATTACAACAACTCATAAAAAAATTAGGTTTCATGCTCTTGTTAATTTTGCTAGTTGCTACCACGGCGTCTGCGCAAGATTTATTTAAGGGCAACAACCTATCAAGTGTTAGAGTAGATCAATTATCTGACGGAGATATTGCCAAGCTAAAATCGCAACTTACTGCACAAGGCATGACTATTGATCAGGCCGAAACTATGGCAATAGCAAAAGGCATGAGCCCAGCAGAGTTTGCAAAACTTAAAGCGCGTGTTAGCGGCCCAACTAGCACAACAGGAACAAAAACTACTAAAACACAGGAAGCGCGTACTAGCAGCTCTACCGATACTGCAGATACTGAAAAGTACACACAACAACTTCCTAAGCCGCTTATAAATCCACTCATTTTTGGATCGGAACTATACACGAGTGTTGCACCAAGTTTTGAACCCAATATGTCACTGGCTACACCGCTCAATTATGTGCTTGGCCCTAACGACCAAATTGCTGTTAGCGTTTATGGTGTGCAGGAATATAGTGGCGATTTACTTGTGAGTGCCGAGGGTAATGTGAGCATCCCTAATGTGGGCCTCATTAGAGTTGCAGGTTTAACCATCGAAGCTGCTACGCAAAAAATTAAAAACACCATGGGTTCTACAGTGTATACTTACCTACGTAGTGGTGGAAGTAAAATATCTGTAACCCTTAGTAAAATACGCACCATTAAAGTAACCATTATTGGTGCCAACCGCCCAGCAACATATAGGCTGTCTAGTTTAGCAACTGTATTTAATGCACTGTATGTGAGTGGTGGTCCAACAGCGTTTGGATCTTTTAGAGAAATTGAATTACTCCGCGATAATAAACTATTTAAAAAAATCGATTTGTACCGCATGCTTTTAAATGGTGATCAATCGGACAATGTGGGTTTAAAAGACAATGATGTTATCAGAATTCCATCTTACAAATCAAGGGTATCTATAGAAGGCCAAGTAAAACGCCCAGGTATTTTTGAAGTGTTACCAAACGAAAATTTTGCTAATATTTTAGCCTTTGCTTCAGGCTTTACCGATACAGCCTACCAAGCTAGTGTTAAAGTTTTTGCACAAACAAACAAGGAAAGGCAAATTAAAGATTTGTTACAAACCCAATACAATAATTACCAACCTCAAATGGGGGATGTTTTTGTAGTAAGTAAATTATTAAACCGCTTTAGCAACCGAGTAAAAATTGCAGGTGCGGTATACAGGCCTGATGTGTTTGAACTTACAACAAATTTAAAAGTTGCTGATTTAATCCGTAAAGCAGATGGTTTAACCGAAGACGCTTACACCGGTCGTGCACAAATTATTCGTTTACAAGAAGACCTTACTAGATCTGTAATAAGTTTTGACGTAGCTAAAGCACTAAATGGCGATGCTGCCAACAATATTTTACTAAGTAGAGAAGATGAAGTACTCATTACTTCTAAACTAGATTTGAGAGATTCATTAAACGTATACATACAAGGTGAAATACGTAAGCCAGGTTCTTTTGAATTTACACAGGGCATCACATTAAAAGATCTTATTTTACAAGCAGGCGGCTTTACCGATGCTGCATTTAAAAGTATTGAAATTGCGCGTTTAATTAAGCGTGATAGTATCGAGCCAAAAGATTTTAGAGCCGCCGAAATTATTAGTACCGTGGTGGATGGTGATATTAGCACCGCAGCTGCAAGTATTAAGCTTAGCGCTTTTGATGTTGTTACGATTAAACGAAAAGCAGGTTATACCTTACCAGAATCGGTACGTATTTCTGGCCAAGTGCAATACCCGGGCCCATATGCCTTAAGTGCGCGAAACGAGCGCGTAAGTGCGATATTAAAACGTGCGGGTGGTTACACTGCCGATGCATTTATAGAAGGCGCCTATTTAGTGCACAACAAAACTGCCGAAGAAAAAAAGAAAGAAGAAGAAAATATTGACCGAGCAAAAAAAATACTAAAAGATTCTAGTGGGCTTGCAGAATTAGAAACTGAAAAAAATACCACTTTTATTAAAGTGCCTCTTAATTTAGATAAAATTTTAAGTAACCCAGGTTCTGAAGAAGACATAGTTTTAAAAGTGGGAGACGAAATATTTATTCCAAAATATGACGGTCAAATTAAAGTAAGCGGCGCGGTATTATTAACTACTCAAGTGCCTTTTAGTAAGAATAATAGTTTTGGTAATTATATAACTGCAGCAGGTGGTTATAGCGCCGATGCTATTAAACGCAAAGCCTATATTGTTTATGCCAATGGTGAAGCTGCTAGGTCTAGTAAGTTTTTATTTTTTACGTTTAGGCCCAAGGTAAAACCAGGTTCAGGAATTATAGTCCCTAAAAAGGCCGAAGGTAAAAAGGTAAGTACTGGTGAGCTTATAGGTATTAGTAGTTCCATTGCCAGTTTGGCTGGTTTAATTATTGCCCTGTTAAGATTATAAAGTATCCTCCATGCAACAAAACAACAACGATATACAAAACATAGAACAAGATGAAATCTCTTTAAAAGAACTCATCTTAAAAATAAAAGATTGGTACCGCTTTTTACTCTCTAAATGGGTAGTGCTGGTAGCTGCTGGTATTATTGGCGGCGCTATTGGAGTGGGTTATGCTTTTATGCAAAAGCCAACATATACTGCTAATTTAAGTTTTGCATTAGAAGATGAAAAACAAGGAGGCGGTGGGCTTTCTGGCGCACTAGGCCTTGCTAGCAGTTTAGGTATAGACTTAGGTACCAGTGCAGGTGGCGCATTTAGTGGAGCTAATTTAATTGAGCTCATGAAAAGCCGTAAAATAGTAGAAAAGGCTTTACTTAACCCTATTACTGTTAATGGTAAAACACAAAGCCTCGCACAGTACTTTATAAATTTTAATGAGCTCAATAAAAATTGGTCTCAAAATTCAGCATTAAAAAATATTGTATTTGAGGTAGATGCTGACCGTAGCAATTACACATTACAACAAGATAGTATTTTAGGAAACTTGTATTCATCTATTGCTGGTGCTAACGGACTATTAAGTGTTGCGCAAAAAGACAAGAAAATATCCATCATTAATATAGAAGTTAAAAGCAGCAATGAGCTTTTTAGTAAAACTTTTACCGAAAGTATTGCAAAAGAAGTGTCTGGTTACTACATCGAAATTAAAAGTAAAAAGGCCAGACAAAATATGGAGATATTGCAACACCAAACTGATAGTATTAGAGCCGAGCTTAATGGCGCTATTACAGGTGTTGCATCTGCCGCAGATAATACCTTTGGGTTAAACCCTGCCATGCTGGTGCGTAAAACACCAGGTACACGCAGACAAGTAGATGTTCAGGCCAATACCGCTATATTAACGCAACTGGTTACAAATTTAGAAATGGCAAAAGTGAGCCTTCGTAAAGAAACGCCCCTTATTCAAGTTATTGATAAGCCTATACTTCCACTTAAAAAAGAAAAAGTAGGCAAATTAAGGTCGTTAATTTTAGGCGGTTTTTTAGCTGGGTTTTTAACGGCACTGGTACTTGTATTTAAAAAATTATTTGCTGGTATTTTAGCAAATTAAACTGACTTATTATTTTATAAATAGCTTTCACAATGGTATTAAGTAAAAAACAGTTCTTTCTTAGTAAAATAAATATTGTTCCTCGCTGGATTATATTTGTAATTGATTTGGGAGTTACTTTTAGTGCATTGCTCTTAGCGTTTATAGTTAAGCAAAACTTAACACTGGTTGGTATTAATTGGGAGAGCCTGTTTACCACTGTATCAATTATGCTAATTGTAAATGCATTTGTGTTTACAGCACTTAAAACTTATTCTGGTATTGTACGTTACACGGGCATGCAAGATGCGCTTCGTATTGCGGTTTCGGTGCTTGCTTCAAGTGTAGTTTTATATTTAATTTCTATTATAAGTAGCCCTTTACAAGACAATTTAGTCCTCAATAATGTAGTAATTATTGTATACGGTACGTTTAGCTTTTTAGCTTTATTAACTTATAGGGTAGCTGTTAAATTTGGTTTTGCGTATTTACGTTCTTATAAAATGAAACGTAAAACGGTGGTGATTTTTGGTGCCGGAGAGGCTGGCATGGCTACCAAAAGAGTATTGGAGCACGATGGTCAAAATTACATTAGCATTTTAGCCTTTGTAGATGATGATCGTAAAAAAACCAAAAAAGTACTAGATGGTGTTCGTATTATTACATTTAACGATTTAGCCGATATAGCTGCACAAGAACCTATCGATGAACTTATTATTGCTTCTTTTACCATTACAGCTAAACGTAAAAATGAGTTAGTAGACTTTTGTTTAAATCACGATATTAAAGTATTGGTGGTTCCGCCTTACAGCAACTGGACCGAGGGTAGTTTTTCTAGCCGTCAATTAAGGTCTATTAATATTGAAGAATTATTGGAGCGTGATCCTATTCATATTAACAACAATCAAATACGTGCTCAAATAAAAGGTAAGCGTGTGCTTGTTACCGGTGCTGCTGGGTCTATTGGGTCAGAAATTGTTAGGCAGCTTATGCATTATAGCCCAGAGCTTATTGTATTATGCGACCAGGCCGAAACTCCGCTTCATACTCTAGAGCTTGAGTTGCAAGAAACGGGTAAATCTGTTAATTGTATTTCATACCTAGCAAGTATTACCAACGAGGCACGCATGCGCCAGTTGTTTACTAGTTTTAAACCACATTATGTGTATCATGCTGCTGCGTACAAGCATGTGCCCATGATGGAGCTTTGCCCTACAGAGGCGGTGCGTAACAATGTATTAGGCACTCAGTTGATAGCAAACCTAGCCAACGAATACGGCGTGGAGCGTTTTGTTATGGTTAGTACCGATAAGGCTGTTAACCCAACCAATGTAATGGGTGCTAGTAAACGCCTTGCCGAAATTTATGTGCAAGGTTTAAGTAAGCATAACACAAATACAAAATATATTACTACTCGATTTGGTAATGTACTAGGGTCTAATGGATCTGTAATTAATAGGTTTAAGCAACAAATAGAAAAGGGAGGCCCAATTACGGTTACACATCCAAATATTACGCGTTATTTTATGACCATACCTGAAGCTTGCCAACTAGTATTAGAAGCAGGTAGTATGGGTAATGGTGGTGAAATATTTGTGTTTGATATGGGGCAACCAGTTGCCATTGCCGACCTTGCTAAAAAAATGATTCGCTTATACGGTCTGATCCCTAATATTGATATTGATATTGTGTATAGTGGCCTCCGCCCTGGCGAAAAGTTATATGAAGAGCTTTTAAACGATGGCGAAAACACAGGTAATACCTACCACGATAAAATAATGATTGCTAAAGTTCGTGAGGTTGAATTTATTGAAGTGTCTAAACATTTTAATGAATTAGTTACACTTGTAAGTTCTGAAGAGAGTGATATGTACCTGGTTGCTAAAATGAAAGAAATGGTGCCTGAGTTTGTTAGCAACAATAGTGTGTTTGAGAAGTTAGATACTGGTGGAAAAGTGGTTGGAATGGATTAGTGTGGTCCAGACCGAAGGGGGGTATTTGTTAAAATTTGTAAATAGTTAAAGTGTTGATAATGAGCACTTATTTGAATTAAAAGTTTCCTCAAAATATTCAAAAATCAATCAACATTTAGGTGGTTGGTGCGCAGTTTGGTGCGCATTTTTGTAAACAATGCAATAGCCACAAATGTAAGTATGAGTTGCTATTCTGTATTAAATTGATTTAAGTTCTAACAAGTATAAACTAATAAATTAGCCGTGAAAAGATTAATTGTAGATTTAGATGATACTATTTCATTTACAACAGAGGGCAAATATGAAGTTGCTAAACCCAATAATGATTTAATCAGTAAATTAAAAGATTATCAACATAACGGCTTTGAGATAGTAATATTTTCGAGTAGAAACATGAGAACTTACGACAAGAATGTTGGAAAGATTAATATTCATACTTTACCTGTAATTCTAAAATGGTTAGATCAATTTAGTGTGCCTTACGACGAAGTTTATGTAGGGAAACCATGGTGTGGATTTGATGGATTTTACATAGATGATAAAGCGATTAGACCATCAGAGTTTTTAAAGTATAGTTATGATGAAATTATAAATCTTCTTACTAAAGAAAAACAAGTCTAAATCATGTATTTAATCACTTCTGCTGCATATGTATCCCAAGAAATTAAAAATGAGATAGGTAATCTCCCACCCTCTTTCTTACCTATCAAGAATCAGAGATTATATGTTCATCAATTAAATTCGTTGCCAGAAGAAGAAGAAGTTTTCTTGACAATACCTCAGGATTATTACTTAGATGAATTTGATAGTTATTGTTTAATTAACAGTGGTATTAATATTATTAGAGTGCCAAATAATCTTTCATTAGGTTTATCTATTTCATATGCTGTCAATATGATCGGAAGATATGATGAGTCCATCAAAATTTTGCATGGAGATACTTTGATTCTAGATCTACCAATTTCTGTTGAAAATGATTTTTTCGCTGTTGCTAATCCAGATGATAATTATGATTGGACTTTTTTGGAAGAAGGATATGATCCAGAAATAGTTTATGCAGGATATTTTTCATTTAACGATGTAAAAAAATTCTTAAAGTATCTTGTTCGATGTGAACATAATTTTATTAGCGCTATTAATTTATACAGAATTGAAAATGAGACTGACCTATACAAAGTAAATGAATGGTATGATTTTGGGCATATTAATACTTATTATCGCTCTAAAGCTTCTATGCCTTCAGTGAGGCATTTTAATTCAATGAAAATCGATTCAAAAATCGTATCTAAAACAAGTGTTAATAATAATAAAATTCTTGCTGAATTTAGATGGTTTGAACAAGTACCTTCACAAATCAAATATTACCTGCCCCAATTAGTAAGTACTCGAGATGATGAAAATAGTGCTTATTACGAATTAGAATATTTATATTTAATTGGTTTGAATGAACTTTTTGTTTTTGGCAAGCAACCGTTATTTATATGGAATAAAATTTTTAAATCTTGTCATGAATTTCTCTTGAAAGTTAATACATTTAAACCGGAAAGAATTTCAAATTATCTCAATAATGATATTTACTTAAATAAAACAAACATAAGAATTGATGAGTTTCTTGCGAGTAACCCAATGTATATTGCTCCGTTAAGTTATAAAGGAAATTCTATAGGAACATTGAAGGAAATTGCAATTGAAAGTGCAAGGTACATATGTTTGCCAGATGATTTATGTATATCAGTTGTACATGGGGATTTTTGTTTTAGTAATATTTTATTTGATTTTAGACGTCAAGATATTAAGTTAATAGATCCAAGAGGAATTAATTCAGAAGGTGACTTTGATATATACGGTGATTTGCGTTATGATTACGCGAAATTTGGACATTCAATTATTGGATTGTATGATATGATAATCGCAGAACGATATTTTTTAGAAGAGGAAAATTTTGACTTTATGATTTCATTTCCAAATATTTCTGAAATAAGGATTATCCAGAGGGCGTTCTTGAGTGAGTTTTTTGAAAGCGATACATTGGTTAAGAATAAGAAGTTCCTATTAGCTGCTATGATTCATCTCTTTCTATCTATGTTGCCTCTTCACAAAGATTCTAAAAAAAGACAGAAAGCATTTATAGCTAATAGCTTAAGATTATTTGTTGAATTGAAAGAACTAGAAAAATCATGATAATTATACCTATGGCTGGTTTGAGCCGACGATTTTCAGAAGCTGGTTATGATAAGCCTAAATTTATGCTTAAACTAAGAGGATTGAGTCTTTTTACTCATTCCTTGTTAAGTTTTAAAGATTATTTTAAAGTCGAAAAGTTTTTATTTATCGCTAGGGATTTAAGTGGTTTCAAGAACTTCATTTCAGATGAGGTGCGAGAACTTGGTATAGATAATTTTGAAGTTATAATGCTGGATCATGAAACAACAGGTCAAGCAGAAACAGTTTTTGAAGGAATATCAAAATGTAAAATTTTACCTCGAGAGAGTATTACTATATTCAATATTGATACATTCAGACCTAACTTTCAATATCCTTTAGGAATTAATTGTGATGGATACTTAGAGGTCTTTAAAGGTTATGGGCAAAATTGGTCATATGTAAAATTAGATCCAAAACAGACGAATAAAGTAATTGAAACGGCTGAAAAAAATCCAATATCGGATTTATGCTGTACAGGACTTTATTTTTTTAATCACTATGAAGATTTTTTGGATGCATTTCTTTATCATCGCGACAATTCTATTTTTGTAAATGGAGAATTATACGTAGCGCCATTGTACAACTTTCTAATTAATAAGGGAAAATATATAACATATGATTTAATAGGTGAAGATGATGTTATTTTTTGTGGTACGCCCCAGGAGTATGAAGATTTAATTAAAAAGTTTGATTAATAATTTTTGTAATCTATTATTAAATCTAAGCAAATCTACTCCTTTTACGATAAACGTATCTAAGTTGGAAAATATATATCACTTATCAGAGGTAACAATTATTTTGGGTATATAATGAAGAAAAATTTAGTAATTTTTGGAACGAGACCAGAAGCCATTAAAATGGCGCCTCTAATTAAGAAATTTAAAGAGTATAGTAAAGCTTTTGAAACAAGGGTTTGTGTTACTGCGCAACACAGGGAAATGCTCGATCAGGTCTTAGATTTTTTTGAAATCATTCCAGATTATGATTTGAATTTAATGAAACATAATCAAAATCTATATTCGTTGACCTCTGATATAATTTTAGGTTTACAACCAATTTTAGATGAATTTCAACCAGATTATGTTTATGTGCATGGTGACACAACTACCACAATGGCAGCAAGCATTGCGGCATTTTACGCAGGTGCGAAAGTGTGCCATATAGAAGCTGGTTTACGCACCTATAACAAAAAATCTCCATTTCCCGAAGAAATCAATAGGCAAGTTACAGGGAGAATTGCTGACTATCATTTTGCTCCTACGATGCAATCAAAAAACAATCTGGTGTTAGAAAATGTGAGTGAAGATAGTATTTTAATAACTGGAAATACGGTTATTGATGCATTATTAGATAGTTCATTAAAAGTACAATCAATTCAGAATTCTGAAATTAAATTATTAAAAACTATCATTGACACTTCAAAGAAGCTAATTTTAGTAACAGGCCACAGAAGAGAAAACCATGGGCAAGGATTTATAAATATTTGCGAGGCTCTTAATGAGATTGTAACAATCAATAAGGACGTTCAAATAATCTACCCCGTGCATCTCAATCCCAATGTAAAAGAACCCGTAAATAGAATTTTGGGGAATAGTGATTCTATTCATTTAATTGATCCATTAACTTACCCAGCTTTTGTTTGGCTGATGACCCAATCCTATTTAATTATAACTGACTCTGGAGGAGTACAAGAAGAAGCCCCAAGTTTAGGTAAGCCAGTTTTAGTGATGAGAGATTCTACAGAGAGACCGGAGGCTGTTGATGCTGGTACTGTTATCTTAGTGGGTACTAATAAAGATATGATTGTAAAAGAATGTAACATTTTAATTAATAATATTGATAAGTATTTAGCAATGAGTGCTCTACATAATCCTTATGGTGATGGAATGGCCTCAGTTAGAATCGTAAATTTTATAGATTCGTTATTAGTTTAGATGGAGTTAATCCATCGTATGTTTACTATTCCTTTGTAACTGTCACATTTTCGTTGTTAGTTTAGGAGTTGGGCGAAAGGCTCACTAATCCTATGACACATCACATTTCGGACATTCATAATTTAATTTTCTGTGCTTACTGATTGACAATTTATAAGTATTTTCACACTTTTATTTTTTTTGTCAATTGGCATAATGTGTTAAATAGCATTTTGTCATTTTTTTTAAAATTGAACTTATCTGTTGAACTCAGTTTGAAAAAAAAGTTTTGAAATTATCAATTTTATTTCATGGCCCTTTGACTTCTAATGAGCTCCTGGGTATCGAAAGAAGCGTATCTGTAATTAAAGAATTTGATAAAAATTCGAATATTGAGATTATTGTTGCAACTTGGAGTAGCTACAGGTCTATTTCTATTGTTGGAGTTGATAAATTTATTTACAGTGAAGACGTTGATTCATTTACCCCCCCTGGCTTTAAGCCTTGTAATGTTCATAGAATCATAAAACTTGCAAAAATTGGATTATTAAATGCGAAAAATGAACTTATAGTTAGATTAAGAAGCGACCTTGAGATTGTTAATATGAAAGATCTAGTTATGATTTGCAAGCAAAGCACATCTAAAGGTCATTTATTTAACAGGAAAGTAGTCGCAATTGATTATTCTACAATTGATCCAATGCGTTTTCAAATTCAATTGCCATATCATGTTTGTGATTGGATTCATATAGGGTTTAAGACAGATTTGTTGCAAATATTTGAAGTACCTCTCCCAGAAGTAAACTTCTATTCGAAATATATAAATGATAAAAGAATTAACGAACTTGGTGAGTACATCGAAGCATTACGTTCTGAGACCTACCTAACAGCCTTTGTAATTAGAAATTCATTTTGGAAAAAAATGGTAACTGAAAATAAAATTAGTCATTTTCAGAAGATTTCTTCGAATATTAGGATACTAAAAGATTTTAAAATTATTAACATCGAAAACGCAGGTTTGAAAAGCAATAAGCATCCCACTAATAATTTTGATCCAAACAGGTTGACGCCGATTGGTTATAATGTGTGGAGTTTGCAATTTAATTCTAAATATCCAAAAACCTTGAGACGGTTTGTTTTGAAATTGTATTACAGTTTATATAGCTATTACAAATTTCATTTCGTCCTAAAATATTTTCTGAAGTCAATAATTTACCCAAGTAAGTAATATCATGCTTTTAATTGTTCGGTCCACTTATTCAGCTACTGATGGTAGGGTACAAAATCACTTAAAGTCATTGCAATTTTTAGGCTGTCCAATTACGATAATTGATTGGCCAAGAACTAAAAACGATCAATTAAAGGCAAGAGAAATGAAGATGCCGAATGTAATCTCTTTTACATTAATATCTGGCATGTATGGAAATTTTGTGAAAACACTTTTTGGTAGGATTATATTCGATTTATTTGTTTTAGCGAAAATTTTTAAGTTCAGAGGAAAATTAAAAACTATAATTTTGTCTGACTTAGACACTGCATTATTAGCAGTATTTATACGCACCTTTTTTAAAGGTAGAATTATTTTTGATATTTATGATCATTATTCTGATGTATTTAGAGAGAATAAATTTATTAATTACCTAGAGAATAAATGTATCCATTGGTCAGATAATGTCATCATTTGCGCAGAATGGAGAAGAAAAATTTTGCCAATTGATGTGCGTAATAGGGCTATAGTTATTGAGAATTTTAGTTTGTTGGAGGCTAAGGTTGCTAAATCCAATAATGCTATAAGCAATAGTATAATTAAAGTGTTATATATTGGAGTTTTGCAACCCAAAATTAGAGGTCTTGAAAATTTAGTACAAGCAGTAATTGAAAGTCATAATAAAGTTCAGTTAGTTATTGGAGGTTTTGGCCCTCTTGAAGATGAATTTAAATCTTTAAATTCCAGTAAGATAGTTTTTATAGGTCCAGTAGGACATGATGAAACTACAAAGTTCATAAACGATTGCAATGTTATTGTTGGATTTTATTATTTGAATGGTGCTTTACACCATGAGAATGCTGCACCAAATAAATATTATGAGCATTTAAAGTATGGGAAGGCTATAATTACAAATGTTGGACCAGCCTTTGCGAAAGTAGTAGAACAGAAGTCTACAGGTTATGTAATTGAAGAAGGTTTAGTTTCCATGAAAAATTTAATAGATAATCTAGAACTGGAGGATATAAAGTTGAAATCTTCCGCAGCTTTAGATTTATGGCCAAGTTTTTTAACTCGCAATAGACAAGCTTATTTATCTTTAATTAATAATAATTAAAATATATTATGAAAAATACTGGTGGTTATAAATCGAGGTTGTATTCAATAACGAAGAACAAATCTATTTTAAGTTTATTAAAAAATGTTTACCCTCCTGCACCGTTTGTCAATGTTATCCCAGAATTCAAAAAGAATGCCATCAGATCAATAATTTTTAAAGATGGTAATAGGATTTTAGATATTGGCTCTGGTTTATCTAAAGGGCCAGGTAAATGGTTATGGAACTCTAAGTTTAAGGCTTCTGTTGAAGTAATACGCCTTGATATTTGTGATGGGCCAAATGTCGATATCGTTGCGGATGCCACAGATCTACCTGATGATATCGGTGTTTTTGATATTGTGGTACTGCAAGCAGTTCCAGAACACGTTGAAGATATCTATAAATTATTTGATTCGGTTAAAAGAGTAGTAAAGTGTGGTGGATATATTTATGTAGAAATGCCCTTTTTGCAAGGAGTTCACGGCGACCCTTCAGATTATTGGAGATGTACTTTAGACGGCTTAAAGTATTTAACAAAACCTTTTTCTCCAGTTTTTATTGGAGTTAGCGGTGGTCCTTTGGGTTCCATAATATGGATAATTTCTGATTTATTCTCAAATTTGCTATCTTATAAATTGCCCTCTTTGTTATTAAGATTTTTTGTTCGTTGGGTTTTAGCACCTTGTCGTTACTTTGATTTATTGATTTACAGATCCAAAGCTACGCAGAGGCTTGCTTGTGAGTATTATATTCTAGTCAAAAGAGAGTTATGACTATTGTAGCAGTAATGTTAGTTTTAGTCTACTTAATCTTTGTTCCAAAAATTGAAAAGCGAGATATTTTTTCAGTACAAAATATTATGTTTTTCTTTCTTTTGTATCTTGTTATAGGTTCTAAGTTGGCTTATCCAGAGATTGATATAAAAGTCGAATCTTCCATCCCCTACATTTCATTATGGTTAGTTGGAATAATTGGGACATTTATAGGTTTTAAATTAGTGAAAACTGAAATCGGTTTCAAAAATCTGAAAAGTAAAACAAGCTTCATTAAGCCAATTTTGTTTGAATTTAGGAGTAGAACATTACTTTTTTTTACAGTATCCCATTTGTTATTGTGTTTATTTATTTTTTACTTAAAAATTACAAGACTTGGGTTGACCCCCATCTCATATTTTATACAAGGCGCACTTCTTGATCATATTAGTAACTATCTAGCGGAGGATACATTAGTTGAAAATGCACTTGGTCGAATTACTTTCTTGTTTTATCCTTTTTCAATTATATATTTTGAACGATGTCTAAAAGGTAAGAAGTTTTTATTTAATATTTTTATTTTCCTTTTTTTTATTATTTTGCCTGTTGTTTTGATTTCTGCAACTAGGATGGGAATTCTTCTTTCTATTTTGTTTTGGGTTGTTTATAGGCATTATTATGTGAAAAGACTTTCAATTGTTAAATTGGTCTTTTTTGCTTTTACTTTTATGATTTTATTGGTTTCATTAAATTCTTTGAGAGGTGGACTTGGAGAGCAAAATTCTGGAGTTGATAATGAATTTGTTCGTTACACAATGAGAAAAGATTTAAGTCCTGTTTTTGCGCAGGACTTATTATATGAATCTATAAGTTCTGGAAAAAAAGACTATGAATATGGAAAGGATATATATATGTTTTTTTTAAGTTTTGTCCCGAGAGCTTTTTGGTTAGAAAAACCATTGACTTCATTTGAACCACGAATGACTGTAGAACTAATTGGTGAAATTGGCCATGAACATGGTGTTTTAACATTTATTAATTGGGCAGTTGGTTATTCACAGTTTGGTATAATCGGAGCTTTTCTGTATTCCGTTGCTTACGGTTATGTTTTGATTTTATTAGTTAGATATATCCGACTTTTATTTAATTCAAAGTTATTTGAATTCTATTGTGTCTTTCTTTTTTCCGTTGGTATTAGAGCTTCAATTCAATTTCCAATATTTATGTTTTTTTCATTTTTTCTCTTGCCTTGTATTCTTGCAATTTTTAAAGGCATATCTAATAATTTAAGAAGAGTTGATGCCCTTAGTTAATAGATTTATCGAATACCTTTCAAAATATTTTAAAAGTATACAATTTTTAGGAGCAATACCTATTTTATTAAATACAATATTCGTTCTGTTTTTATACTTATTTTATAAAGCTACTTCACCAGTTTCGATTTATTTTTCATCACAATTATTACTGTTGAATGCTTCAATGTTATTAATAGGATTCTGCGAGCAATTTGTCCATTTTTATTTAAGAGAGCTAGCAGTAGGAAAACACCCCCCATTCTTTTCTAAATCAATATTTGTAGTTTCTTTGTTTAGTGTTTTATTTGTTTTATTATTTTTTGTTTTTTCAAAAGAAATTGTTGATCTGTTTTTTAAAAATTACCACATAGATATAAAAAACTCGATAGAAAAATTCTTTTGTGTAGGACTTATTCAAGTTTTTTTTTATCCTTTGAATTCTATCTTAAGATCTGTGTTGATATGTCATAAAATAGTTTTATTATCATTTATAGTTAACTGTATAGTTCCTGTGTTTTCGATATTATCTTTATTTGGTTCATTTTTTTTAGGTTTAGATAGTTTATTTACAATTTTAATTTTCCAAGGTTTTGGTTCAGTATTATCATTTTTTATTTTATTTGTTTGCGCAGCCAAATTATTTAATAAAAAATTTAATTTTTCAGATGCTAATGTATGGCCAATGTTATTTAATAGTGTCTTAATGAGAGCATCAGGTTCAATATACACATTAGGCAATTCATTTTTAATTACTTCAATCCTTAGCCTTTTAAATCCAAGTACTTTTGCAATTTATAGTTATATTGAAAAAATTTGGAGTGCGATTTTTGCTGCTATTGTATCCGGGTTACAGAATATTGGTATCCCAAGAATTTCCGATTTTGTTTTAAAAAAAAATAAGAATGGGTTATTAGAATATTCAAAAACTTATTACAAAAGTACAATTATTCCGTTGTTGTTGTTTTTTGTTTCAGTTGCATTCGTGTTTTTTGTTTTGGTCAATATGTCAATAACATCATTAATGAAAGAGCTAGATCCTCAATTTGTTTTTTTATTATTTTCTGTACTTTTTATTTCAAAAATTATAAACTTAGTTGTAAGTATACCAGTCATTATCATTCAATCAATGAAGAAAGTACATCCATTTATTGTAGTTAATGTCTTGTTGTTTTTGTTCGGATTATTTTATACTAAGTATTATTCGAGTATTGTTGGCTTGATTATTTTAATATCTATCCTGGAATTGTTGAGTATTTGTTATTATTTTTTGATAATACGAAAATATTTCTTAAAAAGTAAATTATGAGCTTATGCTATATTTAGATGTGTCATTATGTCTTACAACTTATAATGAACAAAGTTCAATTGGTAAGTTATTATCATCTATTTCTAATCAAACTGTTCAGCCGCGTGAAGTCATTATTTGCGATGGTGGTTCTTCTGATGAAACTGTTTCAATTATTAATGAGTTTAAACAGAACAGCAATTTAAATATTAATCTAATACAAAGTAATAGTAGAGTTAATATTTCGAAGGGTCGTAATATCGCGATAAGTTATGCAAATTATAAAATAATTGCGGTTACGGACGCCGGGTGTATTTTAGATAATCTATGGTTACTAAATATTACAAGACACTTATTTGATAATGAAAACATTTCAATTGTTGGAGGCTATTATCAACCTTTAATAGAAAATGACTTTCATCGAAAATTGGCTTATATTTTGTTTGTTAAATCATCTTTCTACAATTCAACAAATTTCATTCCAAGTTCTAGGTCATTAAGTTTTCGAAAATCAGTTTGGGAAGAAGTTGGGGGTTACCCTGAATACTTAAAGCTAGCAGCGGAAGACACTTTGTTTATTGTTAATTGTAAAAAGGTTGGCTACAGTATTTATTTTGAACCACAAGCTTATGTTTTTTGGAATATGCGAGATGATTTAACTTCTGCACGAAAAGTGCATTTTATCTATGGATATGGTGAGGGTGAGGCGGATCTTTTCACAGTAAAATATTTATTTTATTTTGTTTGTTTGTTTTTCCCCTTCTTATTGATTGTAAAGCGCAGCAAATACAAGTTTATTTTTTTACAATATATTTTGGTATTCGAAATGTTTCGTGGTTGGCTTAAGGCTAAGCATGATAGATTTTTAAGTTATTTGTCATGAGAGATAAAAACATAGCAATAGTGATAACTGATTACGGAAGCTATTTGAATTTCCTTATTGATTTTGCAATTGAATTATCAAATACTAGCTCCTACAAAGTTTATGTTTTTGCTTCTAAAAATAATCTTATTAAGTTTAATAGCAATTATACTTTTGAAAATATAGTATACTGTGATGTTGACTTTCCACGAACTTTGAATATTCGAAAGTTAGTGTCAGCATCCTTTCGTGTAAAGCGCTTAGTAAGGTTACATAATATTACTTTGGTGCATGCGCATTTCACAAGTGCTATATTTGCTTCAATTCTTTTTAAGGTTCGTTCATGTACATATTGGGGGACATTTCATGGACTTAATTATAATGTTAAAAAGGGTGTTAGTAAGTATCTTTTTGGTTTGATAGAACTTTTTTCAGTTTCAAGGCTTGACAAAACAATTGTTTTGAATCAGTATGATTATAATTGTTTAAAAAAAATTAAGGCTAAAAAAATAGTAAAAACGAAATCGTTTGGTGTTGGTTGCAAAATTGAGAACTTTCCCACTAAATTATCTCCTTTTTTCATGCGAAAGAGGGAAAATCTAGTAATAGGATTTACAGGGAGATTTGTTGCATTCAAAGGATTTGATTTACTAATTCGAACCTTTAAATTACTCGAAGAGTCGGTTGATTTTCGTGTTAGTTTAAAATTGATTGGTGATTTTGATCCTGCTAGAAATTCCGGTCTTACTATTTCAGAAATCAAGTATTTGACAAGTAATGAAAACATTAGAATAACTGGATTTATTGATAATGTTCAAGATGAATTGGCTGAATGTGATATTTTTCTATTTTTAAGTAGAAAGGAAGGTCTGCCAGTTTCTTTGTTAGAGGCTTTATCCTCTGGAAAGCTTGTGGTTGCGCTGAAGTCCAGGGGCGTAGAGGATATTATAACAGATGAAATCAATGGTTTTTTAGTGGATGATAATTTTTCAGATGACATCATTGTAAAAAATATAGTTCAATTATTGATTGAAAAAGTATGTTTTTTTAATCGTTATAAAAATATTGTTGATACTATTGAACAGGACAGATTAAAATATTCTAGGCAGGCGTACATTAATGAACAAATTTTGATGATTAAAGGAATTAAAAATGAGAGTGGAATATTTGCTAATTGAAATATAGTGTTATAACTTGTTAATAAGTGCTTTTCAATTTTTTTAGGTAAAATAAATTTTCAGATCATTTTCATTTTTAGCTAATTTTTGAATGTTTTATTATGTCTAAAATATTTATTACTGGTTCATCAGGTTTTGTTGGTACTTCATTTTTAAATATTTTTAACAATGAAATTGTACGTCTTTCTTCAAGAGGTCAAGAATCGAAAATTGATGATGCTGAAGTTGTTATCCATCTCGCTGGTAAAGCACACGACCTAAAAAAAACATCTGCAATAAAAGAATATTATCATGTAAATACTGAGCTAACAAAAAATGTTTTTGACGCATTTCTTGCATCTGACGCAAAAGTGTTTATTACCTTAAGCTCTGTCAAAGCGGTTGCAGATGAAGTAGTAGGTCTCTTAACAGAAGAACATCTCCCAAATCCAATTACCCACTATGGTAAGAGTAAATTATTAGCAGAACAATATATTTTCTCTAAAGAAATTCCTGAGGGGAGGAGAGTTTATATTTTAAGGCCTTGTATGATACACGGCCCCGGTAACAAAGGCAATTTGAATTTATTGTATAAACTCGTTTCAAAGAACATTCCTTGGCCACTAGGTGCTTTTGAAAACAAGCGTTCTTTCTGCAGTATTGATAATTTGATGTTCATTTTCAAGGAGCTCATCGAAAGGGAGGATATCCCGTCAGGTATTTATAATGTGGCAGACGATGAGCCGCTTTCAATTAATGAATTAATAGGTTTAATTGCGCAATCACAAAATAGAAAACCAAAAGTTTGGAATATTTCCAAATCGCTAATTGAGAAGGCCGCAAGAATAGGCGATAAACTTCATCTTCCACTCAATACAGAGCGGTTACAAAAATTGACCTCCTCCTATGTGGTGAGCAATGCCAAAATCAAAGCGGCAATAGGTAAACCCTTACCAGTGTCAAGTAGAGAAGGATTATTTAAGACATTTAAATCATTCAATAATAAATGACACGTATTTTTGATTTTCTATTTTCATTCCTTGGGTTAGTTCTTCTAAGTCCAATCCTGATTCTATTAATCTTTATTGGGTACTTTGATACGGGTTCTCCCATCTTCCGTCAAGAACGAGTAGGGAAGGCTCTTAAACCTTTCCGTTTGGTGAAGTTTCGTTCCATGCATGTTAACGCCCCATCAGTGGCTACGCATTTGGCAAGTGCTTCTTCCATTACACCTTTTGGAAGTTTCTTGCGTAAATCCAAGTTGGATGAACTTCCCCAACTATGGAATGTCTTTGTGGGTGATATGAGTTTGGTGGGCCCACGTCCCAACTTATTCAATCAAGTAGAACTGATTCAGGAGCGCGATTCCCGTGGCGTGTATTCAGTACGTCCAGGAATTACCGGCCTGGCGCAAATCAACAAGATTGATATGTCCACTCCTCAACTCTTGGCTGAAACCGATTTCAAGATGATTCAGGAATTAAATACCCTTGGTTACTTTAAGTACATCTTCCTAACTGTCTTTGGTAAGGGGTTTGGGGATAGAATTAAAAGCAATAATGCTTAATCGATTAATTCTGTTTATTATTCTCATATTTTTGTTACCGGTCTTTCTAGCAGTGTCTTTGTTCATATTCATAGAAGACGGACCTGTAAGTACTCCTTTTTTTATAATATGTTATTTTGTTCAATAATTAAATGAAAAAAAGCCAAATTATTCTTATCAATTGTGTTACTTTAAGCAGGGTAGTGGCGTTAATTCCTGTATTTTTCATAACAAATTTAGATTACTTGTTTGTTGTAGCTGTATGGGCAGGGCTTTCAGACTTTCTAGATGGTTTTTTAGCTAGAAAGTGGGGGCTAACTACAAATTTTGGGGTAAAGCTCGATCAGTATGCGGATAAAATAGCTTCGCTTCTTTTATTGCTTTTTTTTATTCAAAACCAACAACTGAGTTGGCTTTTTGTAACCTTAATCATTTCAAGAGAGTTAGCAATGGTCATCTTTAGAAAGTTAAATTGGGCAAATATACAGTCGAACTTTTTAGGGAAAGCAAAAACTTTTTTGCTGTATCTATTATTTATTTATTTAAGTGCGGAACATCTTATTTACCAAACTTCCATCGAGTTCAAAATGGTATTGATGATTTTGTCAATTGGTTGTAGTTGGTTTTCATTTTTACTTTCCATACCAAATCTTTCTTCTCAGTTAATTTATGCATTTGGCACTACTGGTTTATCGTCTATCCTTATCAAAAAAGCATCTGGTACCATCACTTCTATAGTAGTTTTCTTATTATTATTTTTCGGTTTAAATAGCATAGGATTAGAATATAAAATCGGGCTTTTGTTATTCTTACTTATTATTCATTTTACTTATTATAATTTGTTTTTAAAACAAATTAATTCACTAAATGATGATCCGAGTATTTATACCTTAGATGAAACCTTAGCCATAACATTGGCTTGGCTGTATGTTGGTGAACTGTCAATAATAGAGGTTATAATTTTGTTTGTACTGTTTCGCTTTTTTGATATTTTAAAGCCTTTAGGTATTCGGAAAATTGAAAAACAATTAAAATGGACAGCCGCAACAAGGAATGTAGCTGATGATATTTTAGCTATGGTGTACGCACTGCTTATTTTTCAAATGGTTAAAATTTATGTGGAATAAAAAATTGCCTTACTGTTGGTTCTTACTTTTGGTGGTAACATGGCCCACACTTGTTGTTTCGTTGTTGCAGCCTTGGTTTGCAATAGATAGGCCTTTATTCGTATATGAATACTTTTTGGTAGGTCTTATAATGGCATTTAATGTTCGTTCGCTTTGGCCTTGGTTAGTTTTTGTATTTGTTTTTACTTTAGACATTGCTACAGTATTTTCAAAATTGTATTTTTTTAATCTGCCTGATTTTTTAAATACTTTAAAGTATTTCGGTAATTATGCCATCAATCCGGTTCAAATCTTCTTGTTGATAATAACTTTTTTGGCCTTAATCGGAACATTTTTATTGTTTAAGATGTTCAAAAGAAAAATTGGTACCGATAAAGTATGCCTACGGTTTTTTATAGCTATGCTTGCCATTACCTTTGTACTCGATAGCATCAATGGATCATCTATTGTATCGGCTTACAATCCACCTTTAAATTTTTATAAAGATAATTTTGCGGGGTTGCCTTCCATATCATTTTATCGTAGTTTACTTAATAGAAATGTGAATGTAAATGCTCCTTTATTATTTCAGTTAAACAAAGAGTCGATTGCTTTTAAAGAAAACACATCAGATAATACGAGTAATCAACTGCTAATGATTGTAGAATCTTTTGGCTTGATCAATGATTCATTAAAAAGAGAAGCGTTTCAAAAAGATATTAGTGCTGTTTTCGAAGGCAAGAATTTGAAAACAAGCTGGGGCAAAACTCCATTTACAGGGAGTACTACCAGTGCAGAGTTGAGAGAATTATTAAATTGTGAAGGCGATTACCGTTATTTTATCAAGCCCAACCGTTCTAAAAATTTCAAATCTATATTTCAAATCAAAAAGCGGCAAGGCTATCACACCATTGCAATACACTCTTACAAAGCTAACATGTTTGAAAGAGCGACTTGGTGGAAAAATATTGGTGCAGATGAAGTATTTTTCTCCGAAGACGTGCAGGTTGAAAGTAATTTTCAAAGCAAGCTAAACTATGATTCGCCATTTATATCTGTAAATGATGAAGATGTCTTCAATTTTATTCAATCAAAAACAGCAACAAAAGGTAAACAGTTTGTTTATTTTTTAACAGAAAATGCTCATTTGCCCTTTAAAGGAAAGTTGAATAAGCCTATGTTTAGTAAAAAATTTGATATAGATAAAGAAGCTAATTTAAGCGAAGAAGCAAAAAATCAAAGCAAAAGGATAAGTAATTTTCTAGCATATGTGGCTACCCATTTAGATCCTAACAAATTTCAAAAAATATTAATTGTAGGAGACCACATGCCTCCATTTGTAAAAAAAGATGACAGAGCTTTTTACAATGATCAGTTTGTGCCTTATTGTATCGTGACTAGATAAATCCCTATTTCTGTGAAGGATAATTTCGTTTCATTATAGATTAAGTTGATAAATAATCTTTTCTGATATAAATATAAAATCCTATAGATGACCATAGTAAACGTACTAAAGAGCAAACGCATCAATACTGATGTTCATACTACCATGGAGGAGTTTAAGAGTTCAGCCTAATTTTATTTACGTGAATTACATCTTCCTCACCATAATTGGTAAGGAGTTTGTGTTATAATTCTGAAAAATTCAATTTCAGCACGTTATTTAAATGCAGTAGACCCGCCACTTGGTGATTTTTTGCATTTTAGAGCCTATTTCAGGACAAGACAGTATGATAGGAACAAGGAAAGTGGGTACTATTTTGTGGAGGTAGATCATCTATTAGTTGAATGTAAGCTAATATTTTATTATGATTTAATACAATTTCATGGGTTGTGAGCTTTATATTTATTAGTTATTTTATATCTTCATTTAAACTATTTTATGTAAGATATTGCTATAATCGGAGGTGGAATTGTTGGACTTGCAACAAGAGTGAAAATCTTGCAATCAAGACCGAATTTAAAGTGTGTTATTTTAGAAAAAGAAAATGAACTCGCAAAGCATCAAACTGCTAATAATTCAGGAGTCATTCACTCAGGATTATATTATAAGCCAGGGTCTTTAAAAGCTACTAATTGTATTAATGGCTACCATGAGTTACTTCAGTTCTGCACGGAAGAAGATATTCCATTTGAAATAACAGGGAAGGTAGTGGTAGCGACTCGTAAAGACCAATTACAAATTCTTGATACCTTGCTAGAAAGGGCCCTTCAGAACGGTTTAAATGGAACTAGAAAGATAACGTTAGAAGAACTAAAAGAGTATGAGCCATATTGTGCAGGGGTCGGTGCGATTCATGTACCTCAAACTGGGATAGTAGACTATTTAAAAGTGGCTTTAGCTTATTGTCACAAAGTACAAAAAATGGGTGGTGAAATCTTTACAGGACATAAAGTTATAAAGATTGATCAAAAAGATTCAATCAATCATATACAAACTTCACAAAGTTCATTCAAAGCTAAATTGGTAATTAACTGTGCTGGTTTATATTCTGATAAAGTGGCAAGGCTGAGTGACGAATCAATCGTTGATGTTAAAATCATCCCATTTAGAGGAGAGTATTATAAAATTAAACCTGAAAGAGAGTAGTTAGTTAAAAACTTAATTTATCCTGTCCCAGATCCTAATTTTCCTTTTTTAGGAGTACACTTCACAAGAATGAAAAAGGGTGGAGTTGAGGCTGGCCCAAATGCAGTACTGGCATTTAAAAGAGAGGGATATAAAAAGTCCCAAATTAATTTCGCTGAATTAGCAGAAACTCTTGCTTGGCCTGGTTTTCAAAAAGTGGTCGGAAAATATTGGAAAACAGGCTTTGGCGAATTTTATAGATCTTTTTCAAAATCTGCTTTTACTCGTGCATTACAAGAGTTAATTTCAGAAATTACAGAATCTGATCTAATAGAAGGCGGCTCTGGAGTTAGAGCTCAGGCTTGTAATCGAACTGGTGGTTTATTGGATGATTTTGAGATTAGAGAATCTAATTTTGCAATCAATATACTAAATGCCCCGTCACCGGCAGCAACAAGCTCGCTATCTATTGGTAATACAGTTTCTGATATGGTTTTAAAAAGATTTACATCTTAATCTAAACAACTATGTGATTTATAATTTTCGTTACAAATATCTTTTCAGAAGGTATGCCACTTGAAATAGCATATTCCTTTAACACGTCTCCCTCTGTTTTCTTTGCTTTAACCCATGGCATTTTGCCTCCAGTAAATACTAGCTTTTGACCCTTACCTTCTTTAAATAAAGCAATTCCTCCAAAAAACCTATCTAGGTCTCCCCATTCTATGTAGATTGAATCTCCCACTAAATTTATTTCCAACATTCCACTTAGCACTACTATTGCATCTGCACTATCTATAGCGTTTATTGGCTTTCTGTATTCACTTCCTTCTGCTAGTTTAAAGAAGTTATTCGAGAAGCTAAGGGTCGATAGGTCATAGGTTAATTTACTTAAATTAAGTAAATTACTGCTTTTAGTATCTCTTATTTCAATTTAATCAAGTGAATAATCAAAAACGCTTCCAAAACATAGATATATTACGTGGGCTATTGATGATTATTATGGCAATTGATCATTGTTATTTATTCTTTTATCAAACTCATTACGCTGAAACTTGGAATAGCTCAATGCCAAATTATGGCAGTTATGCTGTTTTTTTTACTAGGTGGATTTCAAATATCTGTGCCCCAGGTTTTTCACTTTTAATGGGAATGAGCATGTCTTTTTCATTATCAAAAAGCATCAATGATTTTGATAAATGGCCCAAAGCGTATTTTTTTATTAAACGAGGTATTGTTTTAATTATACTACAACAACTACTCGATTTTCCATCACTACTTTTTAATATAGATAGTTTAGATAAATGGCCGCCATTTAGGGGAGGAGTATTATATGCACTTGGGGTATCTTTAATTTTTGTTCCTTTTTTATAAAAGTGAAGCCTATTGTGCAGATTTATATCGGAACAGCAATTTTTTATTAACTATTTTATTGCAAATACCGTTTTAACACAACCTATTAGTAATACCTTTTTAAATTTAATATTTGTACCTGGTAGTAATAATTGGGTTAATGTAAATTATCCAGCATTACCTTGGATTGGAATTACAATGATTGGATTAGGGATAAGGGAAGTCAATTTTTTAAAAGCCGGACTTATTTTTCTGCTAATATTTATTATCCTTCGGTTTATTAATTTTGGTGATTATAACCACAAAAATTTATCAGGTATCATAAGTTATTTAGCAGTTATTAAATATCCACCTAGTATTTCTTTTATAATTTTGAATATGGGCATTTTAAGCTTATTGTTTTGGATGATTAGTAAATTAGAAGAAAGTAACATATTTAGGCTATTAATTGTTTTTGGGCAATCATCTTTGTTTTTCTATTTTGCTCATATTTACACATTTATCTTTATAAGTAAGTTTGTTTCTCACTCATTGCCATTAATTGTGATGTATTTGCTATGGTTAATTGGACTACTGATATTATTCCCTGTTTGTAAGTATTACCTCAAACTTAAATCTCAAGGGTCTAAAACTTCAATTTGGAGATATTTCTAACTTAATTGTATATTTGATGGCATCTGCTAAATGATATCAAACTCTACAAATAAGACTGTTTCACTAATAGCATTAATTGTTTGCATTAATCTACTATTAAGCACATTTTATTTGTTGCAAATAGGTCGTCCATTTTTATATTATGAGTATTTATTAATCCCTTTTATATTTAGTTTTTTCAAAAACTATTTTTTTAGATTTTTTGCAGTTCTGATTCTATTTGTTTCTGATTTACTCATAACAGTATCTAAAATATATTATTTTGATGCTTTTAATTTTTTGCAAAAGCTCAATTCTATTTTTATTTCAAGTTTTAAGTTAAGGACTTGGCTGTTAATTTTGATGAGTTTTATTTTTATTGTTTTATTAATTCACATACTTGTTAAAAAAAGTGTCTTAAGTTCTATCAATATTTCAAAAAATGACAAAAAATTTGGACTTTATTTTTTTATTATTGGGTTTCTAACAACCTTTTGCATCGATTCATTTTTTGGCAGCTCAAGTTTAAATTACAAGCCCAATGGCAAGTTAAATTATAATTTTTCTCAGCCAATGGCAACACTGCTGTTTCAAGATGCCAAAATTTATTTTAATAAATACTTAAAAGTATCTCAAATAAAGAATTTCAAAAATATAAGAGAGGGTCAATCTATTAGCTTCAAATATCTAATTAACGATACTTCAAGTAAGCAAGCTTTAATAATAGTTGAAAGCTGGGGGCTTGATAGAGATTTAATCAATAGAAATAAGCAACTTAAATCACTCTTTGATTTAGATTCATTTGGATATAAAATTCAATTTGATTCTTCTTTGTTTTTTGGAGGAACAACGTTGGCAGAGGTTCGGGAACTATATAACAAATCTGGCGAAGCATACTATTCAATTATCCAAAATTCTAGTTCCGATGCTTTAAGCTTACCTCAAAGTAAAAATAATACAGGATATAATACAATATCGTTACAATCTTTTAGTGGGTATTACAGCAATGGGTATCATTTTAGAAAAATTGCTGGGTTTAACCAAATCAAAGATTTTTCTTATTTTAAAGATAGCGGCCCTTTAAATTTTAACAATCACTATATATCTGTAAATGACGAAACAGTTTTTGATTATGGCTTAAAACTAATTAGCACTCAAAAAAAAGCTTTTTTATATGTGCTTACCATTAACACTCATTTGCCCTTTCGCGCGCAGGGTAATAAATCTGAATTACAAAGTCAGTATAATAGAATAACGGAGCAGTTTGCCCATTTAGCAAAACTGCTTAAACAGTACCCTGTTAATAAACTAGTAATTGTGGGGGATCACCCACCACCATTTTACACTAGAAAAGAGTTAGATCAGTACTCATCTAGATTTGTGCCTGCTGTAATTATCACACATAATTAGTTTTATAAGCACCCCTTCTTCAAATATTCCCTAAATTTGCCCTACCCCCGCAAACATCATATCAATCAACATCTTAAACAGCGCACACTGGCACATTTTTCTAAAATATTGGTTTTATTAGCGCTAGGGTTTGTGTCTAATAGGGTAGCGGCGCAACCTTCTTTTATCATACACAATCAGTTTGCTACTGCGCGCGAAAATCATTTGCAAAAAGGGGAGGATTCTACTAGCGCCATGGTTATCCAGCAAGGTGGCATAAAAACGTCTAAAACTATCATACTGCCTGTAACGCTAACAACACAGTTTAATAGCCACCACCCTTATGGTTACAACGATGCATCTTTTATTCCGGCAAGTGGTTTACAAAGCCAATTAACTTTTGGAGCAAATATTAAAGCAGGGCCGGTAAAATTACAATTGCAACCAGAACTTATATATGCTGCCAACCCTACTTACCCAGCTAATGGAAGTTATGGGTATAGTAGTGGTAAACCCTATACTAAATTATATGGGGGGCAGTCTACCCTTAGTGTAAGTGCTAGCTCATTTAGTATGGGTGTATCTACCGCAAACAAATGGTGGGGGCCAGGTGTAACAAATGCACTTATTATGTCTAATAATGCGCCTGGGTTTGCCAACATATTTATTAAAACCCATAGGCCTGCAAAAACACCCATTGGTAATTTTGAATTTGAATTAATAGGTGGCAGGCTCGAAACAGATAGCCTATTACCTTACGAAAATTTTCATTTAAAATCCAGCCCCAATTTGCGTAATAGCTGGCGTTATATAAACGCCTACATTTTAAATTACAACCCCAAATGGTTACCAGGTGTATATGTGGGGCTTATACGATCGTTACAAAAATATGGCCCAGGTATTGCGGAGGGTAAAGGATCTTTTACCAATAAATACATTCCTATTGTTACCAAAACATTTCAGAAAAAAAATGATTGGGGCGACGATACCCTTAGTATAGATCAGGTAGCTAGTTTTTTTGTGCGTATTGTGTTTCCAAAATCAAAATCGGAACTATACGTAGAGTATGGTAAAAATGATTATGGCGAGCGTACGCGCGATTACCTGATGGCACCTACACACTCTGTGGCGCATATAGTAGGTTTTAAAAAAATAGTAACGCTAAATAAAAATAGATACCTAAACCTAGGGATAGAGTTTACCCAAATGAGTCAGTCACCAGATGCTATACTCCGCACCGCTGGTAATTGGTACGTGCATGGGCAAATGGGGCAGGGCTACACCAACTTCAACCAAATTATGGGCGTAGGCTCTGGATTTGGAGCCAACAAACAAATGGTGATGGGTACCTGGGTAAGTGGTAATAATAGGGTCGGCGTATTTATAGAAAAAACAAATAGAGATCCAGAAAACCGCTCTATTTTTTGGACTGATATGGCCTATGGTATTACACCACAGTATACCCTGCATAATTTTACCCTAGCTGCGCAACTGGTATTTATTGCGAGCAAAAATTATATGTGGGAGAACAAAAATAATATATCCAATTTTCATGCAAAGCTCGCTATTACGTATCCAATATCCAATTTAAAAAACTAATAGATGAAAAAGAGCCTGCTTTTTATTAGTTTTTGTATGAGCGTTAATTTGCTATTAGCACAGCAAGAATCGATGCTATCAGACGGCGTATCCGATTTTATTAGAAGATCACAATTAACAGGAACAATAAACCGTAACAACAGCATACTCATAAATAGTTTTGCGCAAAACCTAATACACCTAGATAGCCTTTTTAAAAACAAGCCACTAACAATTATAAAATCTAAAAATAATTTTTTAAATATTAGTTTGCTACCTGTGTCGCGCACCGCGCAGTTTAATAGTGACCTTGCACACGGTTTTAACGATGGTGGCATGATACCATCTGCTGGAATGCAGTGGGTATTTAGTGGTGGCCTACATATAAAAGCCGGCGCTCTCGAAATACTTGCTAAGCCCAGTTATATTACAGCGCAAAACAAGGAGTTTGAAACTTTCCCTACCGAGCATTACCCCGTTTTTTGGAAAACATATTATCGATGGTTAAACACCATTGATAATCCCGAAAATTTTGGTTTTAATGCCTACAAAAAATTGTTGCCAGGCCAATCGGCCATTAAATATTCTTACAAAAACTTTACCCTTAGTTACGGTACCGAAAACCGTTGGTGGGGTCCTGGTCGTTACAATGCACTTATTTTAAGTAACAATGCTGCGGGTTTTGCGCATGCCGCACTTACCACAAATGCACCTGTAAAAACAAAACTAGGTAACATAGAGTTTCAGGTAATATCTGGTACACTGCAAAATTCAAACATTTTACCGCCAGATCATTACCGGCATAATGAGGGCGTTTTGTTACATAAACCCAAGCCTGAGCAAAACCGTTACATACGTGCTGCCACAGTTAGCTTTAACCCGTCATTTGCACCGGGTTTATTTGTGGGCGCCACAACGGTAGGGTATGGGTATAATACTGCAGGCAGCGCAAACAAAAATACCACCATGGGCTCGTTATATGCAAGGTATATAATGCCAAAGGATAGAGCCGAAGTATACATAGAGTTTGGCCGCAACGACAAAGCCCCAACACCACTTAATATCGTTACAGAAAATAATTACCCGCGCGCTTTTGTAGCTGGCTTTAGAAAGCTAGTACCCTTTAACCACAAACAAAAATTTATTGAAATAGCCGCCGAGCTTACACAACTTCAACTACCCACAACACCTTTAACTTTTGAGGGCAACAGTTGGTACACCAGTAAAGCCGTACCGCATGGTTTTACGCATGATGGTCAAATACTCGGTGCACATATTGGCCCAGGTAGCAATAGCCAGTTAGGATCTATAAGTTATGTAAACGGGTTTACAAAAATTGGCGTAGAGTTTGAGCGTCTTGTACACAACAACGATTTTTATTACAACGCATTTATTGTTACGCGGGACCCTACCAGGCACTGGGTAGACGTGTCTACAACACTAGTAGGTAATTATGCCTATAAAAAATTAATGGTATCTGGTAGAGCTGCATTTATACGCTCACTCAATTACCAGTGGTATATACTAGAAGGCCTAGGATATTTTAAAAACGGGTACGACCGCTTTAATTTTAGCGCCACACTCTCTATTGCTTACCGCCTGTAACAAATAAATAAAGCGCGGTCATAAACTTGCCAATAAACGCACCAGCAAGTAATGCTAATAACCAACTTACTTCATTTTTTTTAAGGGGCATTTCGGGGGTATCTACAACCTGTATGGTGGGTGTTTCTTGTAAGAGCGCTGTTTTACTTGCTTCTAAATTTTTTGTGAGTTCCCCAAATATGGCAGCCTGTACCATTTTATCCCTCCCTGTAACTTCTAACTGCATTTCACTACCCTGCGAAAAAGCGGGGTTGGCATCTAGTAATTCTCTTCCGGCACTAATAGCAGTATAGGTTTTATTATTTAAAACAGCTTTAATACTGTCTACTCTTTGTTGCAGCCTTTCAACATTCCCTCTTACTCTTTTTGTTTTGGTATCAATATAAAAACTACTAGTAACAGCAAGTAAACGCTGGCAAAGTAATTGACTAAGCTGTTCGTTTCTTGTAGTTATTTGTAACGAAAACAAACTGAGTTTTTTATCTGGCTTGGATATGGATAATTCTTTTTCTGTAATGCGTTTGAGTATTACATGGAGTAAACTATCCTCTAGTCTTGTAAACACGCCTTTTTTACTACTAAAATTAATGGTGCGCCCTACTTTATTGCTACTTGCCCATTTGCTGGTAAATCCGTAAGCATTAGCATACGCATCTGCAAGTGATAAGGTGCCGGAGCTATCGTAATTAGTAAGTAATGCTTTTTTAAGTAAACTTTTGCTTTTTAAAAGTTCGAGTACATTATCGCCTTGCAATACACCTGACCCACCCGAAAGTCCCCCAAGGTCTAATCCAAACTGTCCGGCAAGCGCAGAGGCAATACCACCGCCACTGTTTTTATTATCCTCCACTACAAAAGTGGTAGCTGCTGTGTAGGTATCTTTTTTGATAAAAGCATAGCCTAGGCCAAGTAGTGCACCAAAAGTTCCCATAATAAGCAGGATACCCCAGTGCGCCATTAAAAAAGCAACACGCTTTTTAATGCTGTCTATTAAATCGGATATAAAATAACTAGGTTCTTCTTGTTTATCTGATAATGCCATATAAATAAATTAACGAAGTACGCTTATTAAACTAATGATAGCAGATAAAGATCCGGTAATAGCAGACAACTCAATAATAGAAAGTCCTTTTTTACCCGTATCTGTTTTTGCAGGAACAATAATTTTAGAGCCCGGAACTATTTTTGGATAGCTTCTAAAAAATAAGAAGTGATTTATTTTTTTACTAATGCCACTCGGATATTCTACATAGGCCTTTTTTAAATTACCCTTATCTGTTATGCCACCCGCCATAGAAATATAGTCTCTAAAGCTAGTAGAGTGATAGCTTAATATTTGTGGATTAAACACTTCACCTTTAACTTCTACAAAAGGTTCTTGGCGTGGAATAAAAATACTATCTGAAGGGCGTAATAAAAATGAGGGGATACCATCTTTACTTTCTGATGGCGTTCCTACGCGCAGGCCGTTTCTAAATACTTGTACATCTTTAATGGATGAATACGGCGACACACCGCCTGCTTTTTGTAGCAGCTCTTGTAAGGTTTCATTTCTTTTTTCAAGGGCATACACGCCAGCGTATAATACCTCACCCCCTAATTTTACAGATCCTAGGTTTTGGTAATTGAGTAATTTGGGCACAAAAATATAATCAAGTGGCTCTAGCGGATGACCGGTGCCCGTGGTGTTTAAATTAGAGTCTACCGCTACCACCAAAATTTGCATGAGTTGGTTGGTAAGGGTATCGGCCCTGTTTTTACTAAGGCGTGAAATTTCAACCTTATGATTAGCCGCTTCGTTGGTAAAACCATTAGCCATTAGTAATACATCTTCTAATTGCATGCCCCTACGAAACGGGTAGGTACCCGGGTTTTTAACAGAACCAGCAAGGGTTACCGTTAATTTATTTTGAATACCATCGGTACTAGCAATGGTAATGGTATCGTTTTTGTAAAGTGCAATATCAGATATGCTTCCATTTACTATTTTTTGTACATCAAACGATAATAGAGTAGGCTCGGTACCAGGAATATTTCTTTTAATGGTACCTCTGTTTAAAAAAGCATTTTCTATTACACCGTCTGCTTTTTTAAGTAGTGCTGCAACGCTTAAATTACTGGTAAGCTCGTAACTACCAGGCCTGTAAACAGCGCCTTCTAATACCACCCTGTTGTTGTAAACGTCTAAAATTTTATCTACAAAAACAGAATCTCCATTTTTTGGTAAAATAGTTTCAAAATCGTTGGCGGCCACATCTTTTAAGGTCATGTTTCTTACGTCGTAACGTGCTAGCTTGGCCACATCTTTAATGGCAGCGGGGTTAAAGCCGCCAGCATAGTTAAAAGCAGTTGCTAAAGTTTCGTTATCTAGTAATTCATAAATACCAGGCCTTACCACTTCGCCACTAAATACAATACGTTTGGATACAGGTCTAAATCTAATTACGTCTTGATCTTGTAGTCTTATGTTTTTATCAAGTAAGCCCTTTTGTAAAAAGCCGTAAAAATCGATACTATCAATAATTTTATTGTTACGTATTAAATCAATTTTACGTAATGATCCATTTACGGTAGGCCCATTAGACAAGTACAATACATTAAAAAATCCTGCCTGCGCCGTTAATACATAGTCGCCCGGAAACTCAGCCTCGCCTGTAACAGTAATTCTGATAGATCTAATATTGCTGAGTGTTACATATAATTTACTCGCGCCACTATTAAGTGCCGGATAAATGCGTGCTAAAGTGTTTTTTATTTTTTTGGTGGCATCTTCAAGCGTTAAACCACTAATTGATGCATAGCCTGCATACTCAAGTAGTATTTTACCTTCGGGGCTAATAGAGGCATTCATTTCTTTAACATTAGCACCCGTAATACTAATAGATAAACCATCGCCAGGGCCTACCACATAATTTTGTGGCGTGGCAACTTTTACATCGGGTTGCAAAATTGGGTTGGGGTTACTAAAATAATCGAACCCATAATATCTACTTCTTTTTTTAAGCCTTGGAATTTCTTCTACCCAAGTACTGTCCTGCATAAAACTTGTAGAGTCTTGTATAAAATTTTTAGCGCCGCTGTTGGTTGATTTAGCAATCCCCTGAATTTTTAATAGTCTTTTTTTAAATCCACCCACATCTTTAGGATCAAGTCCCATGCGAACCAATTGGCTAATACCTTCCGACTGGGATAGTCCACTAGACTGGCCTTGCTGCCATAATTGCATGATTTGTTGATCCGACATCTTATCTAATTTTAAATTAGGTAAGCCGGTGTGGTTGGTTTGTGCCCCTGCACTTAAGCCAAGTACAGCAACTAAAAAGGCGGTAATGCCAAATTGCAAAATAGGGCGTATGGTAAATTGGTTCATCTTCAAATTTAAAATATCACAAATATACGGCTAAAGGCCATAGCTTACACCTAGCGACCAGCTGCCACCAGTGGTGTTCCAGTTACTGTACCAACCATTGAAAGTCAGGCCATTAAGTAGCTCGTAGTGGGCATTAATATAAATTTCATTTCTGGAGGTATAACTTCCTTCAAATAATAATGGTTGAGGCTGTTGTAGGTACTGATCCACAATAGTGCCTTCTTCGCCTTTTCTGATGGACTGATAGCGCACCAAACATTTAAGCCTTGGAATAGGGGTGTATTTGAAGGAGAGTAAAAGTCTGTCGGCGTTATTACCCATCCAATCGCCTATAAAAAACCCATGGCTGGTATAGGTTTGTGCTGGAATTAAATTGTTGTAAACAAACGGATTAATTCTAGTGTACTCGGCATTAAAAGTTAAATAGGGTACACCAATATCGGTAACAGACCCGCCCACGGTGTAACCAAGTTGATTTCTACTTTTTGCTCTTACAAAAACAGTACTCATTCTAATTTCATCGATAAAAACACTGGTATACAAGTGTGTATTTTTAAGTTGGTTTCTGCTACTAACATTTAAAAATAGTTGCGCGTTTGAGCCCGCTTGTATATGAGAATTGTTAGCAATATTATCATACACTTTATAAAACATCACAGGAATTAAATAGCCTACATCTAGTCTATCACTATAAATAACAGATTCTCCAAAACTAACATCAAGCCCCTTCATGGCTTTAATTAAAACACTATGCGTCGAAAAAAACTTAGGAACAAATATTTGACGCTCGCCACCAAAAAGTGAGTTATCTGTTCCATACGTGCGTGCACTATCAACAATTTTTGAATTTAACCAGGCATGTGTATTGTTAAACCGTAACCAGCTAAATGGGCTATAATCAAAACGTAAAAATGGAAAGTTGGGCGCTTTATCAGATAACACAACACGGCCGTTTTCACCATATCCATAAAGTAAATGATCTTGCCCAAAAGCAATGCTACCATTTTTAAAGGCGTAATTAATACTGCCTCTAAATTCTGAAAAGTTTTGACTTTTAAATACAGAAGTATCTTTTCTAATCATACCCGTGCCCGGAACGCCCTGCCTAGTGGTGTCAAAGCCCTTGCCCTCCTCATTTACATCGTTAAAGAAAAACTGGAAGCCAACACGTTTACCCGCCGTTCCCCAAAAATGAACACCCGTACTTTTTGTTTGGTAATTGATATTTTCACCCATGGTTACCGCACCTCTAATAACAGGGTCAATAAATAATTTGGTGTTTTTATTAGCAGTATAAAAACTACGCCATCTACCTACTTTATCTTTTGCAAAATAGGTAGGGATAGGATTTATGTTTTTTTCTGTAACGGCATTAAATTCTTGTTGGTAAAAAGCAAGTTCTTTTTTTTCGGTAACGGTTAGCTTACTACTTTTTAAGGCGATGGTATCTAAGCAAGCGGCTAAATAGGTTTTGCTTAAAGGTCTAATATGATCTTCAAAATCTAAAAGTCCCTTTTGCGCCATACGCCCAATATAATTATATACTTCCGACCTATGGTTTTCATATACCTCTTGTGCACCAAGTTGTAAACTATAGCTGGCAATAAGTAGGCTTAATAGTAGAAGTTTATTTTTCATGATTGTTAATAAGCGTTTTGATCGCCTCTCATTAAATTAATAATGGTTTGTAAAATAATTTGACAGTCTAACCAAAATGTCCAGCGGTGTATATAGTATAAATCAAAATTAACGCGTTTTTGCATAGAGCCAGGCGCTTTGGTTTCGCCCCTGCAACCATTTACCTGAGCCCATCCCGTAATACCTGGCGTAACAATATGACGTAGCATATAATTGTCGATGGTATGCATAGATGCCATATTGAGTGGCGTAGGGTGCGGGCGGGGTCCAACCACACTCATATCGCCTTTTAAAACATTCCAAAACTGAGGCAGTTCATCCATATTGGTTTTACGCATAAATGCACCAATGGCAGTAATGCGCGGATCGTTTTTAGTAGCCTGGTTATAGTTACCTTCCTCATCAATATCGTTAGAGGAACATACCATGGTTCTAAATTTGTAGCAAGTAATTTTTTCGTTGTTAATGCCCCATCTTTCTTGTCTAAAAATAGAAGGCCCTCTCGAACTTAATTTAATTAATAAAGAAATTATAGGTAAGAGCCACCAACCAAGTAGTAAAAAAAATAGTAACGAAAAAACAATATCAAAACTGCGCTTTAATAATTTATTTTCTGGCTTGTCCAGTGGGAGCGCTCTAATATTAATAACTGGTAAAAGTCCAATATTATTGACCTGCACACTAGCGTCTACGTACTGTTGTAAATCAGGCACAATTCTTGCCTTTGTTTTGTACATATCGCAAAGGGCCAAACATGATTTTATTTGTAACGCCTCATTAGCAGGCAGCGTAATCATTACTTCGTCGATGCTACCTTCTTTTAAGATAGACTCAAGTGCGTCTAATTTACCCAGGTATTTACTGCCATTAAGCTTGGTGGCTTCGTTGTCTATAAAGCCATAGCATTTATAACCGTAATAATAATAGCGGTTAATGGTTTCGTAGAGTTCCATGGCGCTTGGCGTAACACCTACAATTAATACATTTTCAAAAAAGTCGCCCTGAAAAATAGCAGCGTGCAATAATTTTCTGATAATATATTTAGCCACCGATTCGGTAACAAATAGTACGCTTAAGAAAGTAATAAAAAAGAGTCCGCTAAACGCGAGGTAGTCTCTTAAAAAAAAAGCACTAGAGGTAATTAAAATGCCAAATAAAATAAGGGAGTAGAGAATAAAAACAATTTCTTCCGAAAATTTATTGGATCTACGCTCAGCGTATAGCCTAGAAAAAGAACCGGCCACATACCAAATGATTACAGCAAGTAGTGCAAATAAAACAAGCCCAATGCTATAAAAAAAACCACGGTGTAGGTCTAGTAGCCAAAGTGAAACAAAAAAAGACCCTAAAACTACCGGAGCGTCTATGATGTATTTTAAAAGAGTATACTTATTTGCAGCTTTTGTCATTACAAATCAATGCTTTAAAAACGGTTACATATGCCTTGGTAACTTCATCCCAATTGTACTTTTGAGTAATGCCGTTACGGGCTTTTGCTTTTAGTGTTTCTACAGATTGGGGGTTATTTTCTGCTTGTTGCAAATATAAGGCAACAGAGTCAGAGGTTTTTTGAAAAAACCACCCAAATTCACCATTTTCAAGCATTTCTCTATTAAAAACCGTATCTAAAGCGAGTATTGCGGAGCCATAAGCCATGGCTTTAAGCATGGTAGGGTTGGTGCCACCATATTCGTGGCCATGGAGGTAGGCATAAGACTGATGGTAGAGCTCGGCAAGTACCTCACTATCAGTTATATAACCTAAAAATAATATTTGATCGCTAGCTTTGGCTTTCATGCTTTGTGCATAAGCGTCCTGGTAAGGTACGTCACCTACAATTACCAGCTTTTTATTGGAATTGGCCAATTTAAAGCCTTCAAGTAATAAATCTGAATTATTATCAGGGATAAGTCTTCCCATAATTAAAAAGTATTCATTGGGGATTAAGCCAAATTGGTGAATAAGTGTAGGGTTTTTGGAATGCCTAATAGTGGCACCGTAGGCAATT